>JAZUDR010000103.1:0-20509 GCA_045639725.1 Candidatus Avigastranaerophilus sp.
GCATTTGCACCAAGCTTTGAAAATAATAAATCCAACTATTATATATGGATGCCTCTTGATTCAGCCGAAAGCAAAACAACCGGTTCTGCGATTAAGCTTTTCAAGGAAGCGGTTGCGAAGAAAGATCTTCAGGCCATCGAAGCTACATGCCAGAATCTTATCAAGAGATTTGATACAGACAAGAAAGCTATTGTATTCAAGAGAGCCAAGGGCGACAATTTCATGATTCCAACCAAGGTAGCAATTGAAATGCTCAACGCAGACCTAGCCACTCTTAAAGCTGTTTTAAGCGGCAAAGCCGAAGAGCTTGAAAACACCTACAAAGCTATGAAGCCATGCTATACCAAGGCTTTTCTGGCTTATAACCTTTCTGTTCTCTATAGTTCATTGAATCAGGCTGACAAAGCAAAGCAATACAAAGAAGAAGCCTTAGCAGAAAACCCAGCATGGCCTGCTGCAAAAAAGCTAGCAAATGAATGATTCTGCTAACGCCGAATGTGAATTTTTGTTTGGTTTCTACTGCTTTTTGTTGCTCAGTGGCAAGATTCGTTGATTTGCTGAAACCTCCCTTAGTCCCTCCTTACAAAGGAGGGGCAAATACCCAACAACATCCAAGCGGTAGAAAAGCAACAAGCATGTTTAGCAAAGCGTATTAAAAATATAGGCGCAGCCTCATTCATTATAAACCCAAACCATAAAAGCAACTAAAATTATAGTATGCACTTCACAAGTTAAGTTTTTTTGAGTATAATTGGTACACCAATAAGTCAATAAGCCAATAATCGGAGTTTTTTATGAAATTTGCCAAGAAACAGATTTTCTTCTTAAGCTTGCTACTTTCTTTATGCATGCTTGCTGCACCTTTCACAGAACAGGTATATGCAGAAGGTCTATTTTCAAAATTAAAAGAAAAGGCCACAAATTTCATATCCAACACCGTAGAAAAATATACCAGTAGAGATTATTGGGTAGACAAGGCTGCAAGTGCGATTTCCACAAAAATCGTGGCAAAACCGGTTAAAATGGTTACTGCAGCTCTTGGCGTAGTCGTTGGAACAGCTATTGGCGGACCAGTTGGTGCAACTCTTGGGGCTTATATTGGTAATAAGGTTGCTTCTCACGCATGTGAAATCATCGCCACACCAGTCGTTAAGAATGTAATCAATGACAAGCTGGATAATGGTGGTTCAATAACAGTCAAATCCATTTATAACGCAGCCAAGAATCTTGATATGCCAGAATTGGCCTGTGATACAACCGGCGCAGTCGTAGGCGATATCCTGGGCGGTGTAATCGGCGGTGTTGCAGGCGCAGCAATAATGGCCTGTGTCGGTGGCGGAACCATACTACCGATTATCGGTACAATGACTTTTGCAACCCTTGGTTCGAAATACGGTGAAAAATTCGGTAACTGGCTTGGTCAGAAACTGGGTGAAAATGCCTACAATAGTACATATAAGGCAATTACTGGTGTTGACAGGTCTGAAAAATCAAGCAATGCTATTGTTGCAACAATCAACGATGTTAAATCAGTAAACAAAGAAGAAGTTGCCAGAAACACTACTGGTGAAGTAGTTGGTGACGTTATCGGCAGTGCCCTAGGAACTGTGGCAGGAGCAACTCTTTCTGCTTTCACAACAGGCGGCACATCAGTTAAGATGGCTGAACTCGGTGAAAAATGGGGTTCCAAGCTTGGTTCAAAAGTTGGGAACTGGATTGGAACAACCTTCTTCGACAAGAGCAAGGAAGCAGTTACTCAGACAGTTAATGCTGCTCATGCCAACATAGGAAACAACAATAATGTAACAGTTACTGTTTCCAACGAAATACCAGTTTCCTGTTCTGTAGCAGCCGCTCCAAGCACCACAGCAAAAGGTGAAGTAAAGCAGATTTCCTCTGATGCAGATGCTGCTTTTGCTGCCTACCAGATTGCATACGACAACTATGCAAAAGCCCTTAGTGACGAAAACTGCAGTAAGGAATACAAGCAGAAAATGATGGAACAGTATCATGCCTGCTACAATGCATATCAGAGACTTGTTACTGGTAAATAAAAAAAGATTAAACAAACTGCGAAAAACTCAGTATACTATAAATAACGTACACACATTTTAATCGTTTTTCGCAGGAGAGAATCATGAAAGCTTTTGCTAAGTTTGCTCTATCAGCATGTTTTGTTTTAGCATCCACTTTAATCTGTAATGCAGAAGTAAGCTTATTAGGAACAGCCATTAGTGTTTCTGCTGAACAAACTGAAGCAACAGCAGAAGAAACCATCGATACAACTCCCACTACTACCGTTGCTGCAATAGAAGATGAAAAAGCAGCTGTGGAAGCCAAGGCAGACAATCAGGAAACCACCAACAGCATGGTAACCACCTTCCTTTCTAAGTTAAAGGAAATGGCTGACGAAATCGAAAAAGACAATGCTTCCGGTGACGTGTGGTATTGGTCAAATAGCAATAACAAGAGCACCTTCAAGAAGCAGAAAAACTCTGACTATAAGGTAACCAATGACGCCCTATTCTGCTGCTGGGCTCTCGTAAAATGTAAAGTTTTCGAAAAAGGCGACCTATTCTTTTTTTCAAACGGCGAAATAATGAACAATGGCGGCGATCCTGAAGGAGCCATAGAAAAATACTTTGATATCATAGACATAAAAGGGAAACCAGAAAACCTTGTAAAAAAAGGTAAAATCATAGCAGGTGACATCTGCGGATACGATTATACCCACACAAGTGTATACGCTGGCAACAATCTCTGGTATGACCCTTCCCCAAAGAGTTGCGAAGTCAGAACAAAAAACGGCAAGGATTACTTCGTAAAGATTCTTACCGACAAAGGCGTCGGCGATCATAAGGTAACACGCATATTAAGATTCAAAAACGCTAAAAAAACAGAAGAAAAAAAGGAAGACGAAGTAATAGCTTCAACTGACAAGAAAGATCAGAAGGCAGATTCTGACAAAGCTGCTGCCAAAGATTACACAGGTCCATACAAAAAGGACTGTGAAAGCTTCCTGGCTGCCTTGAAAAAGATGTCTCAGCAATGTGCACAAGACTATAAAGACGGCAAAGAATGGTTGTATTCCAACTCAAATTGCAGTAGCAAATTTGCTAATGCAGTAAAGAAGAAAAACAGAAGAACCAACTGTGCTCGTTACGTAAACTGGGGCTTAACCGAAATAGGCGTTCTTGATGGTGAAGCCTTCTGGACAACTGACGCTGGTGTTATTCACTGGGAAGGTCAGAGCGAAAAAAAGGTTAAGAAATACTGCAAAATAATAACAGTAAAAAGAAAAGTCGGAGATTTAATTAAAGACGGTACAATGAAAGCTGGTGACATCTGCTGTTATAATTTCTGTCATACAAATGTTTATGCAGGTAATAAGTCATGGTATGACGGTGGCAGAAGAAGCGACTCAACCTTTGTAAAGGGCGGAGAGCATTATTTCAAGAAGTGGTATTCAAAGAAAGCAGATTTGAACTGGACCGTTAACTATATTATCCGCTTTAAGTAATCCTCCTACCCCATTTACTAAAGAGGTCTTTAAAAACCCTCCTTTGTAAGGAGGGACTAAGGGAGGTTTCTTTTATACAGCGGGATATAGAAATCCCCCCTGCCCCCCTTTACGAAAGGGGGTTGTTTTTATTGCCCCTTTACGGAGGCTGTCTAAAAACTATCAAATTGCCAAAATACAAACTAACGGTGATTGGTAAAAAGCTAGAAATAGCACGGATTACCCAGCCCCCAACCCCCAATCCCGAACCCCGCTGTCTGAGTATTCAGACAGCCACTACGAAGAGGGGTGTTTATATTACTCCACTTTTGTAAAGGATGAGTGGTAGACAGCTTATTTGCCTTCTATGCGGAGGATGGCGTTGCGGACTTCGTTCTGAAGAGATGAATTCGGATATTTATTAAGAACGTCGTTGTATGCTGCTCTTGCTTTTGTATAGTCTTTTACGTAGCATTCGTATGTATATGCGATAGCATACTGAGCCTGGTCAGAAAAATCATTATTATAATAATCATTAATGAGAGTCTGCCATGTATTGATAGCTTCAGTATAGTTTGCATAACCATCTCTGTATACAAAACCAGTTCTGAAATATGCTTCATGAACAACCGGGTCGTTCTGACGTGTATCAATAATGCGCTGATAGCCACGCAATGCTTCTGCATAGTTGCGCAAACGACTTTCGTTAGTTTCAGCAAGCTTGAGTTCGATATCCAAGGTTTCAAGCGAAATCGGATGTTCTCTTGTGTAATCCTCAAGAAGTCTCAAAGCCTTGTTACCATCTTTCATTACGTCATTGTAATGGTCATAAAGCTTAAGAACATATTCCTTGTATAAAGGATCGTTTTCGTTCTCTTCAAGCCACTTAGCATAATATTTAGCAGCTTTATCGTTATCAAGAAGAGTTTCGATATTCAGTTTAACCAAAGCCTTCATGATATCAAGAGTTGCGAGAGATTCGGAATTTTCTTCCCACAGGTCTTCCATCTTACGTTCAGCCATCTTGAAGTCTTGCAAATCATCAACATACTTCTCAATGATTTCCTTAAGTTCATCAAGAATATCCTGATCATCTTCGGTATATTCACGTTTTACGACCTTCTTCTTTGAAGGCTTTGTGGAAGCTATTCTTATACGCTTTTCTTCAAGTCTTCTAAGTTTAGCTTTCGCAAATTCGCGAACTTTTCTGACCTTGTGATATTCACCTTCGATTGAACTATAGAACAATTCTGTAAGTGTATCATTAGCAATTTTATGTTCCAACAATGTGCCCACATGCAGAATCAGGTCATAGTTATTAGCATTGGGTTCATAAGTACTCAAAAGCATATCGTAATAACCGACAGCCTTTACAAAATCACCCTTGCTTTCATACAATTCAGCAATTTTGGTCATTACTTCGCGACCGCGGCTAACAGAAGGATTTCCTTTCAAAAATTCCTCATACTGGGCAATAGCCTTATCGGTATCCTGCAAATCGTTCTGGAGAACCTTGCCAATATAGTATGGAAGTTCGCCGCCGCCGATTCTGGAATAGCCTTTCAAGCGTTCCATTTCAGAGATATTCATTCGGCCGCCAAGGTCTTTAAGTTTCTTTTCCAATTCAACTCTGTGAACAGGATTAATAGATTTAAAGCCTGTAATAAGATTGTCTAGATTTTCATAGGCCTTAGTAAGTTCTTTGCGTTCATCATAATATTTGCTAAGCCAATAATATCCAGAACGGCTAAGCAAGCTGCGTGGATATTTGAAAACCAGCTTGTTATACCATTTTGCAGCTTCATCCTTTTCATTGTTTGCAGCAAGCATTCTGGCAATTCTATAAATTACCATGTCATAGCGACAACCAGGATGATATAAAGCCTTCAAGGAATCTTCGTATTCAGCCTTAGCTTCCTTGAATTTTTTATTTTCTTCTAATATTCTGCCGGCATAATAATGGAGAAGTGCAGCCTGAGGCTTATTTTCGATCTTAGAATAAGCATTTCTAAGCATACCAAGAGCAAGAACTGGGTTTCTTTCCATCTTCCAGACTGAAAATACAGCTTTCAAGCCTTTTTCGTGGTCTTTCCCATCTTCAGAATCAATGATTCTAGTGTTAAAGGTTCTAAGAGAATTGATTCTTTCAGTCAGAGTTTCTCTGTTGAAAGGATCTACACTGGCCTGCATACCGAGTTCCCAATATTTAAAGGCCTTTTCAGAATCATGATTTTCAGAAAGAGCCAAATCGCCCAAAACCATATAGACTTCATCAAGACGCTTAGAATTTGGGAAAAGCTTAATAAAGCTTTCATAGTTTTCCAAAGCGCCAGTGAGGTCCTTCATGTTTTCTTTGAGCAGACGTGCTCTTTCAAGAACTATTTCTTCGCTTTCACTAGGTTTATTGCCTTTTTTGAGCATTTCAGAAAGTTCAGACGAGGCTTTAATTGCTCTCGAGTTATCTGACCTTATTCTACTTTCCCTGAAAAATTCAGAATCAGGATAAACAAGAGTGATTTCATAGAAAAGGTCTTCGGCACGGTATTTTGTATTTTCTGTGCCTTCAACCATTTTAGCCAGTTTAAACATTCTGCCTGGTGTTTCAGGTTCTTCTGGATACTGGTCTATCAGTTCTTCCATATCAGCGATAGCACCGCGTTTTGCCAGGTCTTCAGCCTTCTTTTCAATATAGACAGTAGATTCTGGCTTAGAGAAGGTATCAGCAAATTTCGCAAGCGCAGCCTTAGCATCCAGGAATTTACCGTCTTCTTCGTTCTTCTTTATAAGACGCTTCAAAGCCTTTAAGCGGTATTCCTCATCGCCATCATACTCAAGAGCGCGCTGAACATATGAAAAGTCATCAGTAAGCTTTTCGAGTCTCAGACATATTTCAGGCTTTTTATCGGTTTCCATGCCCAATGCAACTTCATAGGTCTTTATTGCATCAGATTTTTTATCATCAGTAAGATAAAGCTTGGCAAGGCTCATAGAAGCCTTGATTCTGTATTCATCAGGAACGTTATCGTCGTCAATAAGTTTCAGGTAAAAGCGGATAGCATTTTTGCCGTCTTCGGCAAGCTCATATACTTCAGGAATACGGCTTCTTACTTCCATGAAATGCTTTCCGGTAGGATAAAAAGACGTATATTCAAAATATGATTTATTAGCGCCTTCATAATCCTTTGCCTGATGGTCCTGACACTGAGCCAGTTTATATAAGAGTTCAGAAAGCCATCCTGCGTAATTATGCTTAAGCAGAACATTCTTAGCTACTTCTATAAAGCTGTCAGCATCCTTATATCTGAAATATCTGGTTGAAATAAGCTGCTTTAAAGCACGATCCCTTATACCTGCTGGAATATCAGAGCGGTTAAGAATTGCTGATAGGAACATTGTCATTCTATCAGCATCAGGTTTTTTGCTTCTATTTTCCTTGAGGAACAAACCATAAAGGATTTCAGAATCAATGCGCTTCAAATCCTTTTCTTCAAGTTCTTCAACATTTTCGATTTTGTCAGCAGCATCAGTCATAGCCTTATTATATTTGGCTAATTCATCTTCTTCTGATACAGCCTTTTCAATATCCTGGTCCTTATTCTTGCCAGCTCGCTGTTTAAGCCACTGTTCAGAGGTCATTTTTCCTTCTAAGTCAGCAATCTTTTTCTTAGCTTCTTCAGCAAGGTTAGGCGCAACCCTCAATACGCGTCCATAATACCTAGAGGCTTTTTCAGGGCTGTATAAAGCAACACAGGCATCGCCCATAGCCATATATGCTTTTCCAATATATCTGCTATTGGGAAAACGTGTAATAAACCTTCTCAGCTTTTCCAGACCTTTTATGCCATGACCGTTTCTCAGATACAATCTTCCGAGTCTGTAGGCTGGAATTTCGTTCATCGGGTCTGTTAATGGAAGAAGCTTTTCAACGGCTTCATACCATTTTACTGCTTCGTCGGGGTCTTTTTTTACACGATAAGCAATATTGCCAAGAGTCAGCATACAAGCAATCTTAGGAGAGCCTGTAGCAGTCTCTGCTAATTCCACAAACAAATCATAAGCAACTTCCGGATTATCAGTATAAAGTCTGGTTCCCGCATCGTAAGCCAACGCCCAACGATATTCGTCTTTTATTTCAAGACCTTTTATTTCTGTGATTAGTCCCTGAAGAGGTGCACTAGTAGAAGCAAGAGCGACAACATCAATAAGGCTCTGATAAACCCCTACCCTATCTAAGTCACCAACAGAAGTTAATCTGTCTCTAAGATTTGCTTCCCTGATTTTGAAAACCAAATCACGCCACTGCTGTTTGTAAGCAAAATAGTTCTTTACCGAAGGAAGTCTGTGATCAAGCCAATCTCTGATAATATAAAGAGCTTCGACTTCTTCGCCCATACCGAGAGCTACCTTATAAAGCGTAATTCTGTAATCTGCAGCCTCATCACTGTCAGGATATTTTTTAATGAATTCCTTCATTAAAGCATTAGCTTTATTTGGGTCCTGCACTTCATCCTGATATATTTTTACGCTATCGCGGAGGCCCTGCTTTGCCCAATAGCTTTCAGGATATATTTCAGCAAGCTGCTTAAAAATATCAAGAGCTTCAACAGGCTTATTCAAATGCAAATGCAACAGACTGCCTATCCTATATCTGGCTTCATCAACACGACCCCAGTCATAGAGCTTATCAAGCTGCCAATTTGATTCCATCGGTTTGAACTGAATGATATAGTATTCATACATTGCCCTTGCTTCATCATAGCGGCGCAAATCGTCATCCATAATAGTTGCAACACGGAACAATGCTTCTTTGAACAATGGGCTGTCTGGATACTTTTTTATAAACTGGTTATAAATGTTTACAGCGTCTTTATAGTTCTGGGCGCGGTATTTTTCATAAGCCATAAAAAACATGGCTTCACCGGGTGTCTTTGAGGGTTCGGTTCTCTTCAAAGCCGCTTCATTTACCGGGTCCTTCTTTTCGTCACTTCTAGAGGAATTGAGTTCTTTTATTTTAAGATAAAATGCTCTGGCTCTATCAGTGTTTTCAAGCTTATATTCACAGACAAAGGCTGCCATTCTGCAGGCAAGCATAGACCAGTCTATCTGTTCATCGTTTTCTTCGCGCTGTTTGTCTATTGAAACAGAATCAGAAGCAACAAGTCTGGAAGGCAGAGTCAGAATACTCTGATAAGCATTAACGGCACCTTCATAATTTTTGGCTTTTTCGACCAGAAACTGCCCATGAAGAATAGACGCTGTTCTATAACCATCTAAGTCATTGGTAGAAAGGCAGTAATCAGTATAAAAATCATTTGTTGCCTTCACATCAATCTGTTTAGTATAGAAATGGCCAATAACGGCTCTAATAAACTTAACTTCAGAGGCAAGACTCTTATCATCCCTGATTTTATCAAGAAACTCAAAGGAGCGCTCCGGATTATTCAAATCAAAGGCAAAAAGCATGGCCAAATGCATATTAGCAAGATTAGATGCTTCTATTTCTGGGAATTTTGCAATTTCTTCCCAAGCTTCCATGGCCTGCATTGCAATTTCTAGGTCATAACCTTTCTGGAAGCCCATCAAATATTCAATAGCTTCCAAATCTTTTTGTTCTGGGAAATACCAGTAATATCTCTTGAAGGCGTCTAAAAGCTCCTTCATACCGGTCAGATTTCTACTAAGCAGTTCAGCCCTAGCTATTTTAGCTCTAACAAGATAAATGCGCGCAGGTTTTTCTTTGATGAGCTTATCAAGATTTCTTAGAGCAATATCATACTGCTTTGTTTCTTTGTAGATTTCATCAGCAAGAAGCTTGGCTTCCCATGTCATTCTTGGATTGATTTCTTCGGAGCGTATCAGGGTATCAATTTCCTTCAATGCCCTGTCATACTGTTTGAGTTCAAAATAATTACGGGCAATAAAGAGCCAGCCTTCACCAGACTGTCTATCCTGATTGTCTTTAACAAATTCCAGAACCTGCTGCTTAATAAGCTTATCCTGCTCCTTAAGCTCAGCCTCTGTCATATTCTTAGAAAACTTCTTGGTTACAACAGTATCAGAAGCTACAGTAGCTTTTTCTTCTACAGTTTTGACGCTATCATCCTTAGAAGGAGTCTTAGTCGAAGTAGCTTTTTCTGTTTTTGGGGAAATAGCTGGTGTAGCTGGAACCTTTGGTTCTATTGTTTTCTGGGCCTCTGGCTCAGTGGTTTCCTGAATTTCCTGTTCTTCAGCCCCTAATGGAGCCCCTGTTATTGTTACATCTGCATCAGAAGTTACTTCCGCAAAGGAAATCGATGCAAATAAACAAAGTGAACAAAACAGGCTGATTTGTCTGCTTAATTTCATATATGCGCGCTTTCTCTTTTTATCTATAGATGGCTATAGAATACACAAAATTGATTTCAGAGTAAAGAGATAGGCATAAAAAAAACGCTTTGCCGAGATAGTCAGCAAAGCGCTCTTTATTTTTATTAATTATTCCTTCCAACCAAGCAGGTAGAAGGCTTCATCGATTTTATCGACTGTAGAACCGACTAACAAAGAATCAAGAGCAGCGGCCTTATTCATATATGTAGTAGCATTTGCCTGGTCACCAGAAAGCGCATAAGCCAATGCTGCCAAAGCATGAACCTTTGCTGTGCTCAAAGAAAGACCGGAATGAACCTGAGCAAATTTTTCTGGTGGCATATTCCCAAGAATTTCTGCTGCTCTTACATAGTCAGCGTTGGAAAGATGGCGGTGAAGCAAGCAGCCGGCAAGTCCTACCTTAGCTTCGTTGTCAGATGCATAAGCTTTTTCGAAGTAAGGAATTGCTTCGCTAACATTACCAGCCCTTGAAAGTGCCCAGCCAAAGCCATTGTTAGCATTAACTCTCTGGGACTCAGAAAGGTTTTCATTCAAAGCCTGTTCAAAAGAATTTCTAGCAGATGTGTAATTACCAACCTTGATGAAGTCCCAGCCTTCATTGATGAGGGTATCACCAACAATAATAGCACTAGTGCTAGAGCTGTTGGTTCCGCAGTTCTGAATCATCGGGAATGTAAGAAGCACTACAATAAGAAGCAGGTATTTTGCTTTTTTAATCATTTCATTTACTCCATTTCATCAGCGCAGAACTGCAAGTTTAATGCGTTCTTTATGGGAATCGCCGTTAATGTTGATCTTAACATCAGCCAGGTAAGTGCCATTGGCAACTCTCTTGCCCTTCTTATTGCAGGTATCCCATTCGAATTCGTAAACACCGCCGCCCATACTAACAAGTTCACCATCAATTACCTTATGACCACTCATATCGTAAATCTTAACGGTTCCTTCGCCAGCATTTGGATTAGCGCCATCAAAGATAGCTCTTATTACAGAGCGTCCCTTTGTTGCCGGATTCGGGTATGCAATAATCTGTTTGAGATTAGTAGAACCTGCCTGAGCTCTTACAGAAGCTCTTGAGGTATTACCAGCATTATCACTGACTTCAACTTCAAATACCTGTGAAGAAGCTCTTAAGGCTGAAGTATCAATGATTATTTCATCGTCATTAACAGTTGCTTTTATTTCTTTTCCTTCAGATACAACCTTAACAGAAGCAGCATTGATACCACTGCCGGCATCAGCTACCTTTACGGCATACTTGCCATTTCCACGGCCGTCGAGTTCGTTACCAATAGACGGAGCGGTTTCATCAACAGCGAAGAACAAGGAAGCAGAGACGTCAACCTTTCCCTTAGCCTTACCGTTAGCGACAACAGCCGGACCGATGTATTTATGACCAGCAGTAGTAGCACGATAAAGACCAGCTTTACTGTTATCTACAGCAACATTGCTTTCAACAGGGATTGTAATTTCCAAGTCTTTTGAAGTCTTTTCAACAGGAAGAGCTAGATCAACATGCTTGCTCATTCTAGTGATGCCTTCATAAGAAACATTGTTGTCTGAAGTAGACATTACGACTGTTCCGTTTGTTGAAATAGCACCGGAAGGAATGTCAACGGCTGCATAGTTGGCAATCAAAGAACCAGAACTACCTGAAGTGTAATAAGAAGCTGAGAAATTCAAAGAGTTACTGAGAATTACACCGTTCTTATTAGTTCCAGAGCAGACTATTGTTCCTTCACCGTCAGTTGTAATTGCATAGTTAGTTATGTAGGTTGAGTTGTTTACCGGTGACATAGTCAGGTAACCCTGCTTACCACCAAATGTAAGCTGAACCCTGGGTTCTGCTGCAAAATCCTTGTCTGTTCTTACTACAATGTGCAGGAAGTTTTCGAAGATTGGATTCGGGAAGATTGCAACCTTGAGGTCATCGAAGCTTCCAGAATAAACATAGCTGAGCTTTTCGTAGTTGAAATTAGAACAGGACATAGGAATCAGAAGAATCGTTTCGTAGGCTCCGGTAGTTCCGTAGTTTTGAACAATCATATTTCCTGCCTGCTTATCATTCAAGGTCATAAATTCGCAGGTAGGATCAACTGCAGAACCACGCTTTACTACAGCACATCCAAATGTTCCGTTGTCCTGACCGTCAAAAGCAAGATTAAGATTACCGTTGTTGCCAGTCATTGCAATACAGTCACCAGCCCAGGAATTAACTGTGCCAGAACGTGTATTCATTTCCTTAGAAAGAATGAAGTTTTCAGTAGCACTCATGGGAAGTTTTTGGGTATAACCAATATCATTGGTCGTATCTTTGTCAGAATCAACCTTGTAGCCCCACTTACCTTCATTAAGAAGTGTTACACCGTCATTCTTGTAGCATCTGTCAAAGAAGTTGGCAACAACCCAATCCTTAAATACAGTCTGCATAGTAGTATTACGAGATTTGAAAACGGCATCATAGTTGCCCACACCACCGTCAACCTTTGCTCTTACAATATTCTGCAGGAAGGTTGGGACATTGGAGTAGCCATATTTTTCAACAGCATAGTATGTCCACAGGAAGGATGCACCATAGTTTGCATAAGGGCTGCTTCCACCCCAGACTGTAGAACGGTCTTCAACAAGGCAGGTATCAGGATTCTTAACAAAAAGGTCAAGATTTGTTGGATACTTGCCTGTGTATAGAAATTCCATATACTGGGTAATACCTTCTTCAAGCCATGTTGCCAATCCCTTTAAATTACCGTCAACAACGGAATAGGCCTGATTGAACATAACCATATGAGAAAATTCATGGGCAATTGTTCCCATTACAGTCTGATTATTTTGATAGTATCTGTAGATATCCAAGAAAAGGATTTCCTTTTCGTTACTCTTTGGCTGTGAGCTTCTAGAGAACTGGTTTGCAGCATAGAAATAACCAACATGTGAGTTATCAGCGTCTCTGATATCATCGAGGAAAATGAAAATCTTTGGATCACCGTCGATATCTGGTTCAGAACCTAGATGTTCTCTGATTTTCGGATAAATCTGGTTATCAAATTCGTCAGCAATCTTAGAAAGTGTAAGCTTAGCAGATGCCTTGTCTGAGCCCAGGATAAATCTTGGTTCAAGAATAGTGCAACCAGAAGTTTTATCGTCTGGGGAATACTTTAATCTTGGGTTGTGTGCCCAACTCATATTCCATTCAGCATAAGCCTTTGGGGTTTCCTGTTCTGAAGATGAGAGAGTCTTTGGCAATGTTGGGAAGAACATTACAGGAACGAAGATATAGCAGTGGCTGCCAATGTATCTCAAACAAGCCTTTGGATAATGGTTATTACCGTCATAGTCATAAATTTCCTGAGCTTGAGTTTCACCGCTGCCTCTACCATCATCGTTTGTAGGATTACCCAGCTGGCCTGGCCATTCACCGCCATCGTGGAAAAGGTCCTGCAATGTTGCGGCATTTTTGGTGGCGAACGGAACCATAGTGTTATCAACATCTGCAGAAGTAAAGTTAATACCGCCAACAACAGCTCTCATAGAACCAGAGGTCCTTCCAAGCGCGTCAGCCGGAAACTTCATATTTTTTAATTCAGCATTAAGCAGAGCGGAAGTATCTACTCTTGTGCCAAGTTTGGCAGCAGTCTTCCCCTGCTCTTCTGCGATTCTGCTAATGTTCGAATCAGCAAAAGCAGTCTGGGTTGCAAGTAATGCACCCACCAGCATTGTTATGATTGTTGATAAACCCTTGTTCGCCATTTTACCAAGCCCCTTTTCTGGGTATAGATATTATTATTCATCTAGTTTATCGGCAAAACTGGCACAAGAATTTAACGGATAATTTTTAAGCAACGGATAACAGGATAATGGCGGATGAAACAGCCAGGCACTACTACAAAAACTACGCTTCGACGTGGAAGCAGAGGTATTTCAGAGAACTGAGCAGGCTATCGAGGCTGCGGAAAGCGTCAAGCAGAATGATACTTTCAAATGGTGTATATTTGCTTTCCCTGATGCGCTGAAGCTGAGCTTCTCTGGCTTCATGATTGACATGAACCTGAGAATTGATAATCATTGTCTGTTCTTCAACTTCTTCTCTAGTAAGAGTTGGCTTCTTAGTCAAATCTCTGTATATTTCTGTAATACGGCTGAAGCAAAGAGCCATTTCTTCCTTGCTTTCACCATTAATAACACTACCATTTTCAGCCTGTTCACTAAGGAGGCCAATCATCTTAGTAATCTGTGAAGCCAGGATTTCGCAGTCCTTGCTGACATAAATAAGCCTGTTAACATCGCGGCGCATAGTTTCAGACAATTCCTTCTGAGACAAGTAAATAAGGAACTGATTGAGATCTTTTGCGATTTCTGCGCGCTGGGCTTCTATTTCACCAAGTTTGCCTGCAAGGTCCATAACTTCATCAGGAGTAGATTCTTCTGTCTTGACTAAGGCATTGTTGAATGTTTCAAATTCCTTATCAAGAACGCCAATGACAGCCCTGAGATTATCTTCGGCCTGTTTAACAGCAATAGGCGGTGTCTTGAGCATACGTTTATCAAGGCTCTTAGCTGGAGATAATTCATCCGGAAGTATAGGAATAAAGGCCAATACCAGCTTTTCCAATACCTTTACCAAAGGCAGGAAAATACAAACGTTTGCGATATTGAAGATACTGTGGGCATTTGCAATCTGTCTCATTGGTTCTGACGATGTCATCATTATCATATTGATGTAATAAGTAAGAATCGGGAGAACAATGATGGTGCCGCAGGCATTGAAAGTCAAGTGAGCTGCAGCAGCTCTTCTGGCATTTCTTGATGTGCCCATTGAAGCAAGAATAGCAGTAATACAAGTACCGATGTTATCCCCAAGAATTATCGGAACCGCAGTCATGAGAATAGTATAGGAATCACTTCCGAAAGCGCCTGTCTGTGCAAGACTCATTACAAGACCAACAGTGGCAGCACTGCTCTGAAATATAAATGTAGCAACAATACCTGCAAAGATTCCGTAGAATCTGTTATGCGAAAGGACTTCAATAACTGGTGCCAAACTGTCTTTGTATGCCAGAACAGAACCACCCATAAACTTCATGCCAAGGAACATCAAAGAAAAACCAACAATGGTTTCACCAAGAGACTTAACACGTTTGCTTTTTCCGACAAGCATTACTGCAGAACCGATTGCGAGAATCGGCCAGGCCATTTCAGAAAGATTGAAAGCAATCAACTGAGCGGTTACAGTAGTACCAATATTGGCCCCGAGAATAACGCCTATAGCCTGAATCAAAGTCATCAGACCAGAGTTTACAAAACCAACAACCATTACGGTGCATGCAGCACTGCTTTGAATCAGACCAGTTACTACAACACCAGTAATCATGGCCATGAAAGTGTTGCGAGTAAGGTTAGAAATAAATCCCTTCAGACTGTCACCGGCAATTACCTGCAGGTTATTGCTCATTTTCTTCATACCGAACATGAACATACCCATACCGCCAGCAAAGCCACAGAATGCATTGCGCACAGCAGAGCCGTATTTTACCTGAAGATATATGATTATGCCAATAAATGCAGCTAATGCAGCCCACTTAAAATAAAGCTTAAACTGCTTTTTAGGTTTCTTAGTTTCTTTCGTAACCTTGGTTTCGTTATTATCGTTTTCCACGTTGTATCTTCCTTTATTAGGGTAGGTTTATTCTATCCTATCAGATACAATTTGGCAAACAAAGAATTATTTGTGGGTTGTTCTTCGATTGGCTTGGCGGTTGGGCCGTCTTTTATTTTATAGACTGGAGGGCCTTTTCGTAGGCAGATTTTGCTGCATTGAAGGTCTTGAGAGCTTCCTGGGCCTTGTTGGCATCACCAGTAGTTATGGCTGTTACATAAGCTTTGTAAGCTATTTCGTAATCATCCTTCAGAGCTTGCATATCTGCAGACATATTCGAATAAGCAACAGAATCCAAATCGTCTGATATTCTCATCAAAGCGGCGTTATTGGATGAACTGCTGACAGTGTTGACAGTTACACTACTCTGAGCAGATGTGCTATTCGTTGGTATCTTAACTTCAGCAGCAGCAGCTTTCTTCGAGCCAAACAGTTTCTGGATTAAGCTTCTTACAGAAGTAAACAGTTTTTCGCCGAGAATACCGCCGACTATGCTGCCAAGCATGGTTCCAACAACAGGTATCGGTATAAGTGAGCCAAGCATTGAACCTAGCATTGAGCCAACAGCCTGACCGGATACAGCTACCATATCGATGTTCTTTATGGCTTCTTTAAAGGTTGCTCCTGCGCCGAGACTGCTACCAATATTACCGCCAACGAGAGAGGTAACAGTAGGAATCAAAGCACCGGCCAATGTTCCAACAATACCAGGAACAAAGGTCTGGACCAGCGGGACAACAAGCTGACCACCAGCAGCGCCAAGTGAAGAACCGACAAAATTACCGACAAACTGCATCGAAGCAACAGCCTGAACAGCTGATTTAAGGCTTACCTTTTCACCGTTCATGAGCTGGCTGGCAAGGTTGATTGCTATTGAAGTTCCAGCAGTCATGGCAACATTCTTTGCGCTGAAAGAGCTCTTCAAGGAATTGCCTGCATTCTGAACACCGGTATCAAGTGCATTGCGGGTCTTCAGCCATGTTTCACTAAGTCTCAAAGAGCGATAAGCTGAATTTGTATTTTCATTAACAGTTACAGCCTTATCAATAGTGCCTTCTGCACAAGCCTGTCTGTAAAGTCCTTCGTTATAGCTGTCATAAGCCTGTTTCTTGGCTTCGTAAGCAGCCTTCAGATTTGCTTTTGTTGCAGGGTCAGTAGCTTTTAAATAAGCCTGTTCTGTCTGATACAAATCGCTATATCTGGCGGCAGCAGTGCTATCAACTGTAGTATACTTAGTATCTTCCAGGAAAATCTTTGTAACAGTGCTCTGATCTTCAGGATACTTCTGTATATAATCATATACAAATTCGCGATAGGTCTGAGGCTTGTTATCTTCAAAAACGCTGCAGATTTTGCTGTAGGAATTCTGAATTCCGTTGCTATCAAGCATATCATAGAACATAGCAGCATTAACGCCTTCTGTAGAAAGCATTTCGCTAGATGTCTTCAAGGCACTGGTATTAGTTACATTAGTTACACCCGCATCCTTGTAGATATACTTATTATCTTCAATGTTCTGTTGTGTCTTTAAGCGCCAGGAAGAACCTGTTCCGTTCTGAGCACGGTATTCCTTGGTAGAAAGAGCTTCCATAGCTTCTGCCCAACCTTCAGAAATTGCAAAGCCTTCATCGGAAACAGTGTTCTTAGAATGAGAGCCGTAATAATCTGACTTTGGGTAGTTTGGGGTTTCATAAAGCTGGTCCATAATCATGTGACCAGTTTCATGAGCTATGATTGAAGCTGCAGTCGGGTCATTGGTATTACCGCTGAATATTTCGCTTGTATCAGAAATTACAATGCGGTTTACGTATGAATTATCGCGGTAAGAAGTCTGACCATTTGAGTCTGTATCAGCAAGAACAAAGCCAGAACCGTCATGGCATATAGCACCATCACTACTAACTTCAAGATAGATTGGCTTCTGCAGGTCATTAGTCAACCAGGCTGCCAGACTTTCATCCTTTACGCCTGCAGCAACATCCTGCTTAATCTGGTTGATTTTGTAGGTGCGAGCCTGATACTGCATTCCGAAAGACTTCTGAAGACTCGGATTGCTTTCAATGTATTTTCTCAACTGCTGATAACGCGGATCAGAAGAAGCCATAGGCTTCAGTATTTCTACGTCATTTCCCATGAAATCCTGAGTAATGTTCTGACCAGAGTTTGTAACAATCTTTATCTGATTCATGGCAGCTTCATTAACAAGCTGCTGGGCAATAATCTGATTATTGCTGTCTACAACGTAATAAGTGCCACTCTTGGTATCAAATAATGGAGTTACATACTTAGTGGTTCCATTGCTGGTTTTATAAGCATAGCGTATCCCATCGCTAGTTGCTACAAAGGAACCAGTGGCTGCGGAGATGATATTGCTGATAAATAATGCACATATGACAAGTATTGTCAGCTTTATGGATTTAAATTTTTTCATTTTAAGACCTCCGAGCCTTGGGATATTTGTACAATTATACTTATTTTTATAGCATCCCGCAACTTTACTGTTTAATTTTTGAGCAAACCGGAGTCTTTTTGGTGTACCTTTTTAGGACAAGTTTGTGATAGTTTTCACAGCAAGTCTCATAATTCCTCATTTGATGCCGTTTTCAAAAGTTGGCACGAACTATGCATTATGTGGGTTGCATTAAATTCAACATTGCTAATGCAAATTTCTTAGAAGGAGGTACAACGTGATGTTTGATTTAAGCATTCTTGTATTCTTCAGAGAATGGTTGCTTTGGAAGAACGACGTTACTAACGGTAATAATTAATATATGGACATAAAAAAATCGCCCTGAGTTTCAGGGCGATTTTTTTTATGCTTCAGAATAGTGGCCATTATCAATGGCAAGGCGCTCAGTAAAACGCTCTTTTAATTCCTCAAAGGCTGTCTCAGCATCAAAGGATTCATTCCAGGCAACATATGGTAATGCTTCCTTCGAAAATACTTCTTTAAAATCAGCCTCATCAGGTAATTTACCAATTACATCAGGCATGTATTCAGCATCATCAAGAAGCTTTTCCAAAGCTATGGCAGAGATTTCCAACTGATCAAGCTCCAGGGGCTTGATTTCTGATGTAAGCCCCGAAACATTTATTCTCGGATTAAGCCAGGCTGATTTCTTACCAGGCATAGCAACCATAACATGCTTCTGCAAAGCAATTCTTAAAGTTTCTGGTGCCTTTTCATACTCTTCACATCTCATTCCATTGCTGAGCTTAGAAAGTAAGTCTAAAATTTCACCAGCATCTACACCTGTAGCTATCGCTATTTTACTTATAATCTGCTGCGGATCCAAGTGAAGCTGGAAAGGTCCGAAGCATTCCCACAAACCTGGCTTATCCTGTGCATCCCAGAATTTATATAATCCCTGTTCTCTAGGGAAAAACAGTCTGCAACCACTCAAAACCTTTTCACCATATTTCAACGGTAATTCGTAAATAAGCTTGGCAGTCTCTGCTTCATCAACAAGAAGAGTTTCCATTATCAACTGACGTTCAGAACGGTTAAGCACCTTCTTTATTTCATCATAAGCATTTAATAAAGCATTGTAACGTTCAGTTTCATCATCGTAAGCATGCTCTGCAAACTTTTTAATCAGAGCAAGAATCATAGGACGCTTCCCAAGACGGGCTGCTATTCCCTGAAAAGCCTTCATGGAAACACTCAAAATGGAATTCTTGTGTTCAGACCACAAAAACTCATATATTCCGCGATGAGCTGTCTGTATCATCAGTCAAAATCTACAAAAAGCTTCCACTGGCCGTCTTTGTAGCGGCTTACAGTTCCACCGACAGAACCAACCCAGACAGCAGTTCCCTTAGCCTTGATAGAATGAATGCTAGCCTGTCTGAGACCATTGCTTTCATCGAATTTCTTCCAGTTTTCGCCGTCAAACATTGCAATGCCTGATGGAGTGCCAACCCAGAGATTGCCACCATTATCCATGGTAAGACATCTGATAACATTGTTTGGAAGAACATTGCTTTCGGTAAATCTTTTCCAGTTATTACCTTCCATATCGCAGCAGCAGAGACCTTCGTTGGTGCCAATCCAAACAACGTTTCTGGTTTCGTCGATTGTAATACTGGTGATATAGTCAGAAATCAAGCCATCATCAACAGGTGGTCTTGTTCGAGTGCTCTGATTTGAAATTACTCTTTTGGTTGTTCCGTTATTAACGATTACGCCTTCACCGGCAGTTCCCTGCCAAAGCGTTTCTTCCTGGACAGCATAGCAGGTCTTAAAGGTATTCAAAAGAGAATCTTTTTTAAGGTATCTTAACCAGTCGGAGTCTGCGTGCGCCTTTGGGGAAAAGCAGGATACGCTGAGAAGGCTGATGAATCCAAGAATATAGAGCCATCTTAGTTGGTTCTTGCGCATAGTTGTTGCCTCACTTTTATATATTTGTAATATTATATCGGCAACTTGCAATAATAATTAAGTAGGATAGATTATTGCAACGGATAACAGGATAAAGCAGGACTTGTATTATAGAAGTAGAGTATAAAGTATGTTTCAATAAGCTTTAAGCTTTAAGCTTTAAGCTTGAAGCTTGAAGCTATAAGCAGGAAGTCGGTGTTAGTTAGTCTGTAGTTTGCCTGCGTAGGTTTCTGCTCAAAGAAGGTCGGAAGTCATAAGTCAGAAGTCGAAAGCGGGACACGTTGGTTTTAGTTTGTCTGTGGTTTCCAGCGTAGGTTTACAACTGCTAAGCAAAAATGTTCGGACCCCAACAGATTTCTCTTCTGGTAATATTATTGTTGCTTTTTTATTCAGTAAATTTATATAAGTTCACGATTCTGCAAAATACTCAAGTCTTAGTAATTATTATTCAAATAATCTTTCCTTAGCTTTAATTTCAAAGTATCATTATACCTTTTTCGTAAATCAGGGTATTTATCTTTTACCATTTCAAAAAATCTATACCAATAAGTATTTCGATTAAAGCAATCTTCTTCGTAATAAAAATCTGTTTTCTCGATGAACTCTATTA
>JAZUDR010000104.1:0-27234 GCA_045639725.1 Candidatus Avigastranaerophilus sp.
TCTTTCAAATACCATGGTGCCGTATTTCAGTGATTGCTTGTAATCGAACTTGGAACCTTCGATTATGTGTATCAATGGCGATACAATTCCATTGATGCCCAACTTAAATTTTAACTTATTGTCTTCGTGAATAATCCAGACGGGTCCGACATCCATTCTGAAGGTGAATTTTTCATAACCTGCTGATTCGCAAAGGGAGGCTCCAAGATTGAATAAAAGTTTGTTTTCCCAGGCATACCAGGAAGGTTTTTCCTGAAGTTTTGCTGCGCCTTTTAGACCTTCATTCATTATATAGCCGCCAAAAGCAGCCTGAATAACAGCTTTTTTGATGGAGGTTCCCTCATAATGGGCGCGCAAAGCAGCAATGCCAACTGGTATGGCGATATTAGTTATTAACATTCTCTTTTCATCAAATTTGGCAAAAGCCGCAGAAAAATCTGCAACAAAATACACGCCAATAATTTTTATGACGAGTGTTACTAGAAATAATTTTTTTATTTGGCTACTATTGCGAAACACAAGTATATCCTTCTGTTGAAGGATAATCGGCAATTGTCTGAAGTATTGTAACTATTAAGAAAAATTTTTTTGTGTTTTGTATCTGTGAGGAAGTAGCAAAAATTATTTCAAAGCTTAAAAATAACTTTGATTCTAGCTTTCCATATTGTAGCTGACTGACTGCCAGGAATATAAGACAATGTCATCATCTGAAGCAGATATTTTGTTGCAAAGGGTGAGATTTGTCTAAAAAACTTGTTGATCGTAGAGAATTCTCTTGAGGAAATGTCATAAATAATTTCCTGGGTGCCATTAGCTGGTTCAGCTTCTTCTGTATTGCTAATAGCTATTTCAGGCATTTCTTCTGTAAGATCATTGATGAAATCGTTCAATCCTTTGATTGGATTTACTTTTGTATTTTCATTACTGACATTTTGATAGGTTAATTTAACTCTCAGACTCTTGTCTGAATTTGTAATTTCAGAAAGACCTGTTCCATTCTTCTGTTTTAATAATGCAACTATTTTATCGGTAGGCATTGGTTCAAGAGAGTTAAAACTAGCTTCTAAGGTTACGTTGTTGCCTTCCTTGGTGAAATCTGTGATTTCTACGGCACATATATTCTGGCTGCATTCATCGTTTAAAAGACTTTCTAATAAATCGAAAGTTCTTTCGCTGGCATCTATTGGCGTACCGTAATAAATACCTGGAATCCATTCTGATTCCGGCTTTTTAGATACTGTTTTTAGTTTTTCTATGAAATCATCGATTTTCTTGTTGCTGCCATCTTTTTCTTTGGCAACATCAATGTGATACCATGCTGATTTATAGTCTTTTTGACGACCAGCTATGACTGCCAGCATAAAGTGACCACCAGAGTTTGATGGGTCTCTTGTGAAGACTGTTTTTACTTCTTCGGTTGCCTTTTCATAATTCTTTTTAGAGAAATGCCTGTTGGCAAGCTTCATATGAACCATCACGTGACGTTTATCTTCTTCAGAGAGTGTCTTGGATGTGGTATCTACGAACCTGCTTTTAGGCGGTTCCACTGCTGTATTTTCAACCTTACTTGCAGCAGAACTTTTGCCATTCTCGTTAAGAAATTGCTTAGCCTTAGATTTTAAATCATCATAATTTTCTGCCTTTACCAAAAGGGGCATAGAAAATATAGATGCTGTTAATAAAACTAAGGCTGTTTTTTTCATCCGATTGCGTCCTTAACTGCAGCTACAGCTTCTTCTTCTGTTGGGTAGCTTTCACATAAGGTTAGAACACCAGTCATTTTTAATGCAGTAGCTGTAAGGTTAGTTAAACCACAGATAGCAACTTCACCTTCGTTATAATCAATAATCTGAACCATTATGTCAAGCAGAGTTGACAAGCCTGTAGAGTTAATTACAGGTGTTCCTGCAAGATTAAAAACGAAATTGGTATTACCTTTGTCGATAAGTTCCATGCATCTCTGACGGAAAACTTGGCCTCCAACGTCATCGAGATAGCCATTGGTCTTAACGACGATTACGTTATCGTTATTTGTTATATTTACATTGAAATCACTCATAGCTTGAATTATAGAAACTCTATTGAGTTAGTGTCAAGTTTTTAGTAAAATTATATCGGAAGTCAGAAGTCAGAAAAATACCTAATACCTAATACCTAATACCTAAGACCTAAGACCTAATACCTAAATCCCATGATCAAATTTGATAATCTGCATAAAGAATATAAAAACAAAAACAATGAGCCTATAAAGGCGTTAGATGGTTTTTCCCTCGAAATAGACGAAAATCAGGTTTTTGCTTTAGCAGGTGTAAATGGAGCGGGAAAAACTACTGCACTAAAAGCTTTGTTTAATCTGATTTCATTAGATGATGGCTCTGTTGAGATTTCTTGCAAAGCTGATTCTAAACAGCAAACAATAAGCTTTGCTCCAGAAGTTGCTGACTTGCCAGACTATCTTACTGTTGAAGAAGCTATCGAATTGTCTTGTCGCTTAGCTGGCTTTTCCCCAGATAAAAGTCACATAGATAGTGCAATTTCAATGTTTGAACTTGATTCTCAACGTTCAAAGAATATACGCGTCTTATCTAAGGGAAATCGCCAGCGTGTTTCTTTGGCTGCTGCTGTTGCTTATGATGCTGACATAGTTGTGTTTGATGAGCCGACTAGTGGATTAGATCCACTTGGACGTCGACTTATTAAAAACGCAATAAAAGAGCTCAAGTCTAAAGGAAAAACCATACTGTTTTCTACTCATATGCTAGCTGACCTACCAGAGATATGTGATAAAATGGCTATTGTTGATGATGGTAAAGTAATTTTCTCTGGCAGCGTGTCTGAATTCTGTGAAGATTCAAATCTCGGACCGATGGAAGCCCGTTTTGCTGAATTGATAGGGCAGGAGGCTGGAAAATGTTGAACCAGCTTTGGGAAGTTGCAAAAACAGTAATAATTGCTTCCTTCAGAAAAAACATAATATTTGCTTCCTGGTTGATAATGCTGCCTTTGCTTTTGGCTGCATGGCTTTTTGAGGCTTCAAATCCTGGCTTTCAGAGTGGCTTCGTTCTTGATTCCGGCAGTGGACTGATGGCCGTTCTTTCAGTAATATTACTTGGGGTATTAAGCTTTGAACACTTGTTTTGGCCTGGGGAACAGCCAACACCATGGTTCTTCTTCAGTAGACTGAAATCTAGAATCATATTCCCGGCTGGCAAATTTGTTGGTATCAGTATTGTGCTGCTCTCTACACTGATTGATTTTGCTATCATGCTGTTTTTGCTTGTGGGATTTACTTCGGGAACATGGATGATACTGCCTTTTAAAATGGCTATCATGGTTTGGGCAGAATACTCTCTTCTGCTTTCTGTTTTTGTTCTTCTAACAAACTTTCTAAGCCGTCTTATGTCGGTTGGTATGATGATACCTGTTTTTTTTATTGCTTATTCTGCTCAGTTCATTAAAGGCTTTTTGCCAAGAGCGGTTGCAGAGATTGTGCTAGCTTTTATTCCAAATGCTGGAATATTTGATGCTGTTATTGAGTCATCTGACTGGTTCGCTTTTTTCGCTGCTATTCTTTACAGTATTATCATGAGTGCTTTTTATATTATTCTTGCTGGTTATAGACTGAGGTCTATAGATTTATGAAAAGCAAAATACTTTGGCTGCCATTAATTCTTTTGCTGGCTGCTTTGTCGATTGTTCAACTTGTCCCAGACAGATATAGCCAGAAATCAAACTGTCTGCAAATATTGCCAGAGCGCTTCAGGTCTTTTATTGCTGCTTGTCTGTGGGAAAAGGCCGATCATCTTATGCATGAGGGGCCGGTTTTGGAAAGCCAGAAATTTCAGGCAGGTTCTTATGCTGGTAATACAGATATAGTGCCTTTGTTAAAGATGATTATTTCTCTTTGCCCGGATCAGACCGCACCTTATCGCTTGCTGGCAACAAATTATGCTTACCATCTTGGGATGAAGACTGAAGCTTTGAATTTGCTTGAAACGGCGAAGATTAATTGCTGTAACAGCAAAAATTGTCATGAAATATATGCTTCAGAGGCTTTTATCCGTTTATTTACAAAAACAGAACAAGACGACTACAGACAGGTGCTTGAAAAGGCTATTGCTTTGTTAGACGAGGCTATTTTGAAGTTTAAGCCAGACGAACACTTTCCTGATCCTGCTTTTACTAAGGAAAATTATATTGATGTCAGAACAAGCTTACAGGCTAAGTTGGATAATCCAAAGGCTTTTTTGAAGCATGATGATGCGATAACAGATACTGATGATTATAAAGCTACTGTTGAAAATACAGAGGAGCTCGAACATCATTTACATCTAAAAGAAGAAAACCTGCTTCAAATACTAATTGGATTAGTAATTAAAGCAGGTCTTATTACCGGGTTGGGAATTATCTTTTATTCTTCGCGATTCAAAATCTTCTGGAACTGAGCCTTGCGCATTTCAATTCTTTCTCTGAAAGAAAGACCTTCATATTTTTCGCTAAGCTGCTGTTCAAGCTTAGAAGCTTTTGTAGTAGCTTCAGACTGAGCAGTAGCTGGTTTAGCAGCTTCAGTCTTCTGAGGTTCTTGTTTTACTGTCTTTGGTGCAGCATCTTTTTCTACTGCTGGCTGGAGAGCTGGGATCTTAGAATTATCGACTGTAGTAATCTTGATTCTAGTTCCAACATTGTCGCCAACAATGATGTTGAGAAGGTTAAATGCTTCGTAACGACTGACTTTTTCAGTTCCCTTGAAGCTACCGTCTGGATAGCCCATTCTGATACCTGCCTTGGCGATGTGCTGTAAAGCTTTGCCAACATTAGAATCAGCGGCAACATCCGAGTAGTTTGGATTAATATTGTATTCGTTGTGAGCATAAGCATCAACGATAGCTGAGCCAACCATAGCTACAGTATTTCTAGAAATAGCTTCGTCACCCTTTGTAGAGCGAACAGCAGCGTCAATCTGCTTGCATACTTCTGGCTTACCGGCTTTGTTCATCATGCCTTTGCAAACTTTTACGAAATCTTTGACATTAATGCTCTTTGGAAGGTTAGCTTCGTGATTGAGGTTTGTGAGATCGAAAGCGCCTGCATTGATGAGTTTCTTCATTGTATCAGCCATTGGGTTAGTGTTGCTGATGTCTTTGAAGAATTTCTGAACTTCTGGTTCAATATAAATTGTTTTGGTATTAGAAGACTGTGGAATAGTAGCATCTGTCTTCTTGTTTTCTACTTTTTTATCAGCCTTACCCATGTTCTGTTCGTTGGCTGTATCAAAAGCAACCTGTTTTACATCCAATTCGTAAAGTCTCTGGAGAAGTATAAGTGCTTCTCTTACAGTTAACTTCTTGGATGGTCTGAAAACGTTCTGGCCCACACCCTTCAATATACTGTTCTTGATTGCAAATACAGCTGTATCCTGGTATTTTTCATTTGGAGTCCAGTCCATGAAAGCAATGTCTTTGCCTCTTGTCGGAATAGAAATGATTCCACGGCTATTAGCGAACATCAAAGCTCTGAAAATAGTTTCAGTAGCTTTCTGTCTTGTAATACTGCACATTGGAGCAGCAGTGGTGGTTATACCAAGACCTTCAAGCTTTGAAGGATTGAAGCTTGAAACAATACCCTTATCAACAAGGATAAGATTCAGGCCTCTGTAAAAGGCGATTTCTGCAATGTTGCTCTTAAGTGTTTTTTCACTAAGGCGTTCTGAATCGAACAAGCCGATTCTCTGAGAAAATTCAACTTCTGAAGAGAAGCCGTTTTCTACAGCGTATAATGAAGTCAGCTTAGTTGCAGCTGAAACAGAAATTGTCGCCATGAGTATGCCAGCGATGAATTCTTTTTTACCAATAAGCATTTTTGCCCTCCCGGTATTTCTTTCTCCACGCTCATCGACAGCTTTCTAAAATTCTTTAATGATTATTTAGTTTTTTTTATTTTATTTTGTGAAATCTGTGATATATTTGCTTTGAAAAATTAATGCACCATATTGTTGGAGGCAAAGCCATGGCTTTAATGCTTTATAATTCAATGTCTAGAATGAAGGAAATCTTCAAGCCACGTGAAGAAGGCTACGTAGGGATGTATGTATGTGGTCCTACTGTTTATGGTCCGCCACATCTCGGCCATGCTAAAAGCTACATTACCTTTGACGTATTAGCTAAGCACCTTAGACATTCTGGCTACAAAGTAAGATATGTTCAGAATATTACAGATGTAGGTCATCTTTCTGATGACGGTGACAATGGCGAAGATAAGATTCAGCGCCAGGCCCGCATAGATAAGGTTCACCCATGGGAAATTGTTGATAAGTGGACTCGCCAATATATGAATGACATGGAAAAACTTCGTTTGGCTCATCCTAGCTTCTATGTCCGCGCCAGTCAGCATATTCCCGAACAGATTGAAGCAGTCCAGGCTCTTATCGAAAAGGGTCACGCTTATGTAAGCGAAAACGGTAATGTTTACTTTGATGTAGAATCCTTCCCTAACTATGGTAAGCTTTCCGGTAGAAAGCTAGATGACCAGAAGGAAGCAGTTCGTGTTGAAGAACGTTCTGATAAACGCAATCCAAAAGATTTTGCTCTTTGGAAAAAAGCTGAAAACGGTCATATCCTTAAATGGAATTCACCCTGGGGTGAAGGCTATCCTGGATGGCATATCGAATGCTCTGTAATGTCTAACAAATACTTAGGTCAGACCTTTGATATTCATGGCGGCGGATTAGAAAACAAATTCCCTCACCATGAATGTGAAATAGCTCAGTCTGAAGCAATTTACGGAGTTCCTTTCTGCAAATACTGGGTTCACAATAATATGGTTACTGTTGACGGCGTTAAGATGGGCAAATCCCTCGGTAACTTCAAAACCTGTGAAGATTTGCTTGCTAAGCATAGTCCAGAATCTATCAGATGCTTTATTCTTAGCACTCATTATCGTTCACCCAGCAATTACACAGAAGAAGCTATTTCTGCAACAGCAAGTGGTATCGGTCGTTTGGCACAAGTTCAGCAGGCTCTTGTTGAATTGATTAACAAAAATGTTGGCGCCAGCGTTTCTGATGATGAAGCCTCAAAGCTTGCTGAAAGCGTTGATAAGAAAATCTGTGAATGCCTTGACGATGATCTCGACACTCCAGGCGCTATTGCAGCAATTTATTCTTTCGTAACTGACATTAACAGGTTTATCGGTTCTAGCTCTATTTCCTCTGTTGTTGCTCAGAAGATTTATGATGTCCTTAAGGTGTGGGCAGGTGACATTCTCGGAATTCTTCCTGAAATGAAGAAGGATGATTCCGGTCTCGATATCGGTCCTGTAATGGATATGGTTATCGAACTCCGCAAGGAAATGAAGGCTCAGAAGAAATATGACGTTGCAGATGCTATCAGAGATAAGCTGAAGGCAGCCGGCATTGTGCTTGAAGATACAAAAGATGGTGTTCGCTGGAAAAAAGCATAATGGACGTAAATAAAACAATATTACAAGGTTCAGATATTTTCACCATTAAGCAGACATGGGATGCGGCAGAGGCTGCAAAGCTTCCTGCCCGCACCCTGGCTTATATAGGTGACGCTGTTTATGAATTAGCGCTTAGACTGAACCATGTGGCCTCAGGAATCGATGGCGCAGGCAAGCTCCATGATTCTCTTGTTGGAATCGTAAATTCCCCAGCTCAGGCAAAGGTTTTTGACGCTATTTTCCCTGAATTACCAGAATCAGATATGATTATGGTAAAAACCTGGAGAAACGCTAAGATTCCTGCTAGATATGGCTCTGGCACAAGAGGGGAATATGCAAAGGCAACCGCATTGGAAGCTTGGGCTGGATATCTTTTCGTAACTGGTCAGACCGACCGACTTGAATCTCTTATCGCCACAGCCTTAGAGCTATCAATCAAGTAAAAGCAGCCTATTTTAATGCACAATTCATAATGCATAATTGAATGTTTTCGCCCCTGCGAGGCCTTCCTCCGCACACGGGGGAAGGTGGCCGAACGAAGTGAGGTCGGATGAGGGTGCAGTGCCTATTAAAATTCATAATGCATAATTGAATGTTTTGATTCCGTGGTGATTTTAGTAACTTTGTGGCAAGATTCGAAACTTGATAAAGAATCCAAATATGTAAATAGTGAAGGAGTAAAACCAAATGAAACCTATGAAAAATAATAAATTTAATAAAACTGGTAAGACAACATTTAATAATGATAGACACAAAAGCTTTGATTCGAAAAAAGCTTCTCCTTCACGCAAACCTTCTGATAAAAGAAGAATTTTTGAAAAGAAGATAGAAGAAAACAACGCTGAGCCAGACCAGCTCTATTTAAAGGGTAGACACGAAGTTGTCCAGGCCTTGGAAAGCGGTCAGAATCTTGACGCTGTATTTATTTCCTCTGCTGTTCGCGGACCGGTTGTCGGCCAAATCAGGGAACTTGCTTCAGCAGCCAGCGTTCCTGTTAAGGAAATGTCACCAGATCTTTTTGAAAGAAAGTTTGGAGAAAAGACTCAGGGTATTGCTGCTATAGCAGGCGCTTTTGAGTATTCAAGCCTTGAAGAACTTATTGAAAGAGCAGAAGAAGGCCATCAGGTTCTGGTTGCTCTTAATCAGGTTGAAGATGCCAGAAATCTTGGCGCTATTGTAAGAACAGTAGAATGTATGGGTTGTGATGGGGTTATTATTCCAAAACATCGTTCTGCAGGTATGACAGAATGGGCTATTAGAACTGCTCAGGGGGCAGCCGCATGGCTCCCTGTGGCAAGAGTTAATAATCTTGGTGATGCTCTAGATGAGCTTAAAGAGGCTGGTTATTGGGTTGCAGGTCTTGATGGCAGTGGCAAACGTCAGGTTAAGGATCTTAATTTCAAGGATACAAAGGTTGTTCTTGTTGCTGGTGGCGAAGACGTTGGTCTTGGAGAAAGAGTAAAGAAAGCATGTGACGACGTTGTTATGATTCCAATGGGAGGAAGAACAACATCTCTTAATGTATCTGTAAGCGTAGCTATGGCTTTATATGAAATCCTGCGCCAGAAAGATTTTTTTGCAAACCGTTGAGTCTTGCCACAAACTCCCTAAAAGCAGCACAAAACCAAAACAATCCCCTCTCAGTCGCGAAGCGACGCCCTCCTAGCGTAGCGCCCTCTCAGACCAAAAGTCGCCCTTTTAGCGCAGCGCCCTAAAATCATATATTTATGTACCGACTAAACTTTTGTTTAAAAAATGTAAAAATGTTTGCGCTTCTTATAAGCTCCAAATCCGCATTGTGTACCGACTAGGAAAATTTTTAAAATATTTTAAAAAAAGTTGTTGACTTTAAGAATGAAATAAAATATAATCGCCTTACCGTGAAACGCGGTACAGTTTGAAAAAAACTGTTAAGGTTCGCCGGCGTAGCTCAATTGGTAGAGCAGCTGACTTGTAATCAGCAGGTTGCGGGTTCGAGTCCCATCGCCGGCTCCACCACGGAGAGATGCCCGAGTGGCTAAAGGGGGCAGACTGTAAATCTGTTGGCTTGCGCCTACGATGGTTCGAATCCATCTCTCTCCAGTCCACTGCCCGTGTAGCTCAGTCGGTAGAGCACTAGCATGGTAAGCTAGAGGTCACCAGTTCAATCCTGGTCGCGGGCTTTTACTTGTATAAAGGGTTGATTATCAATCCTATCTATTTCAGGAGGAAGCCAAATGGCAAAGGAAACCTATCAAAGAACAAAACCGCATGTTAACGTTGGTACTATCGGTCACATTGACCACGGTAAGACCACTTTAACAGCTGCTATCACTATGACCGCTGCTAACTTGAACGGTAATGGTAACGTAATGAACTATGCTGATATCGACTCAGCTCCTGAAGAAAAAGCTCGTGGTATCACTATTAACACAGCTCACGTTGAATACGAAACTGCTACTCGCCACTATGCTCACGTTGACTGCCCAGGTCACGCTGACTATATTAAGAATATGATTACTGGCGCTGCTCAGATGGACGGTGCAATTCTTGTTGTTGCTGGTACTGATGGTCCAATGCCACAGACTCGTGAACACATCCTTTTGGCTCGTCAGGTTGGCGTTCCAAGAATCATCGTTTTCATGAACAAGACTGACCTTGTTGATGACCCAGAACTTCTTGACCTCGTTGAAATGGACGTTCGCGAACTCCTCAGCAAGTATGAATTCCCAGGCGATGATATCCCAGTTATCAGAGGTTCAGCTGAAAAGGCTCGTGTTGCAGAAGGTAAGGGTCCAGATGCAGAACCAGTTAAGCAGCTTCTTGAAGCTCTTGACAGCTACATCCCAGAACCAGAACGCGCTATCGATAAGCCATTCTTGCTCCCAATCGAAGACGTATTCACTATCACTGGCCGTGGTACTGTTGTTACTGGCCGTGTTGAACGTGGTATCGTAAAAGTTGGCGACAAGGCTGAAATCGTTGGTATTAAAGAAACTCGTGAAACCACAGTTACCGGCGTTGAAATGTTCCGCAAGCTCCTTGATCAGGGTCAGGCTGGCGACAACATCGGTGTTCTTCTCAGAGGTATTGAAAAGAAGGACGTTGAACGCGGTATGGTTCTTGCTAAACCAGGTAGCATTAAGCCACACAAGAAGTTCATGGCTGAAGTTTACATTCTTACTAAAGAAGAAGGTGGACGCCATACTAACTTCCATACTGGTTACAGACCACAGTTCTACTTCAGAACTACTGACGTTACTGGCGTTGTAAGCCTTCCAGAAGGTACTGAACTTGTAATGCCAGGCGACCATGCTAAGTTCCAGTGCGAACTTATCACACCAATCGCTTGTGAAGAAGGTCTCCGCTTCGCTATCCGTGAAGGTGGCCACACTGTAGGCGCTGGTGTTGTTACTCAGGTTATTGAATAATCTGAAATTGTTGTAAGCAAAGGTGGGGCGAACCCCGTCCCACCTTTTCATGTTTGAAGCCGACAAAGTCGGCTTTTTTAAGCGAGGTATATGTTATGCGTGAAAAGATCACATTGGTTTGCAGCAGCTGCAAGCGCAAAAACTACATGTCAATGAAGAACAAGCGTAACGATCCCGATCGTATTGAACTAATGAAATATTGTTCAGCCGAACACAAACACACTCTTCACAAAGAAGGTAAGTGATTGTAGGGACTGTTAGCAATTAAGTTTAGGCCAATGGCTCAATTGGTAGAGCATCGGTCTCCAAAACCGAGGGTTGGGGGTTCGAGTCCCTCTTGGCCTCATTGATGATTAATACCCCAATCGAATCGAGGGTTAAATGAGTAACGAAGTAGAAACTAAATCAGAAGTAAAATCTGAAAACAAAGTAGCAACAGGTAACAAGTATGTTAGCTGGTGGAAAAGCACTTGCCAGTTCTTACATGAAGTATGGGTTGAAGTTAGACCTAAGAATGGCCGTGTTTCATGGCCTACCTGGGAAAGCGTAAAGATATCAACCAAGGTTGTAATAGCGTCTTCTCTATTTTTAGGTTTGTTCATTGGTTTATTGGACATGCTCTTCGCACGTATTTATTCTGCTATCGTAAATAACGGTGGCAATGGGATTGGATAAGGTTTAACCGTGGATATTTTAAAAGCAAAATGGTATGTAATCCATACTAACTCTGGTTCAGAATATAAGGTCAAGAAAAACCTCGAAAACCGTGTTGAACTTCTTGGTAAGAAGGAAAGCATCCTTCAGGTGCTTGTTCCAGAAGAAAGTTCAGAACGTTCAGGAGACGGGGAAAAGTCTTCTAAGTCTCGTAAGGTTTATCCTGGTTATGTTTTGGTTCAGATGGACATGGACGATGACACTTGGACTGTTGTAAAGAACACTCCTGGTGTTACCGGTTTTGTTGGACTTGGGAACAAGCCAACTCCCTTGCACGACAAGGAAGTTCAGAATATTCTTCGTGCTGCTGGTATTGGTCCACAGCGTTCTGCTGCTATGACACCTATCGGATTCACCGAAGGTCAGAACGTCAAGATTATTGGCGGTCCGTTCTCAGATTTCGTTGGTGTTATTAAAGAGATCAATCAGGAAAAGCGCAAGGCCAAAGTGCTTGTTTATATTTTCGGTCGCGATACTGCTATCGAAGTTGATCTCATTCAGCTTGAAGAAGCTTAATTCAAACTAAAAGACATCGTTCTTAGTTAAGGAGTTTTAATATTATGGCCAAGAAATTAGTAGCTGTTGTAAAATTACAGATTCCTGCCGGTAAAGCAAATCCGGCTCCTCCAGTTGGTCCTGCTCTTGGCCAGCATGGTGTTAACATCATGGACTTTTGTAAGAACTTTAACTACAAGACGGCTAAAGAAGGCGATGCAATCATCCCGGTTGAAATTTCTGTTTATGCTGACAGATCTTACACCTTCATCACCAAGACTCCGCCTGTAGCATTCTTACTTAAGAAAGCCGCTGGCATCGCAAAGGGCAACCAGACACCTGGTCGCACTAAGCAGGGTAAAGTCACTATGGCTCAGGTTAAAGAAATTGCTGAACGCAAGATGCCCGATCTCACTGCAGCTTCTCTTGAAGCCGCTATGAACGTAGTTAAGGGTACTGCTCGCAGCATGGGCATGGAAGTAGTTGACTAATAGTAACCAATATGGTATACTAATGCATCCTTTGAGAAAGGAGGAAGAAAATTATGCCGAAACACTCTAAGAGATTTAACGAAGCAAAGAAAGACTTAGTCCATCTTAAACAGTATGAATTGGACGAAGCATTTGACAGAGTTAAAAAGACTGCTACTGCAAAGTTCGATGAATCAATCGACGTAGCCGTACGCACTGGTCTTGATCCAAAATATGCTGATCAGCAGTTGCGTGGTAGCTGTGTATTGCCTCATGGTACTGGTAAGACTACACGTATTGTAGTATTTGCACAGGGTCCAAAGGCTCAGGAAGCTACAGCAGCCGGAGCAGACTTCGTTGGCGCTGAAGATTTAGTAGCCAAAATCGAAGGAGGCTGGACAGAATTCGACGCCGCTGTTGCAACACCCGATATGATGAGATATGTCGGTAAGTTGGGTAGAATCCTTGGTCCACGTAACTTAATGCCAAACCCAAAGGTTGGTACTGTTACTATGGACGTAGCAAAGGTTATCACTGAACTTAAAGCTGGTAAACTCCAGTATCGTGTTGAAAAAGCTGGTATCATTCATTCATCAATAGGAAAAGCTTCATTTGACGCTAAGAAGCTCAAAGAAAATTTCCTAGCCTTCTTCCAGGCAATCAACAAAGCAAAGCCATCAGGAGCAAAGGGTACTTATATTAAAGGTGTAACACTCAGTTCTACCATGGGTCCAGCTTATGACTTGGATCTCAGTTCAGCTAGAGTTGACGCTGATAAGTAATCTAAACTTTTGATTATACTGGTCTAAGACCGCAGGTCTTAATTAATTGGCTCTAACAGAGCCTCCCTGCCGAGACTAGAAAATAGTTAGATAGTAAATATCAAACCGTTTTCGGTCTCGGACCGGAAACGGTTTTTTTATTCCTCACTTAAGGAGGAGGTGAAAACATGAAAGATTTATCCAAAAAAGAAGCTTACGTAAAAGAATTTCAGGAAAAAATCGGTAAAGCCCAGGTAGTCGTATTGGCTAACTGCGAAGGCGTAACTGTTACTGATATGACCGCTCTCAGAAAGTCAGTTCGTGAAACTGGTTCTGAAATCCGCGTTGTAAAGAACACTCTGTTGTGCCGCGCTTTTCATGATACACCAATGGCCGACTTGGAAAATTCAGTAAAGGGCAACACTGCTGTTACCTTTGGTTATGATGATCCAATCGCTCCAGTAAAGGCTCTCTTTGCTTTTGCTGACAAGGCTAAGAAATTCACTTTCAAGGCTGGTTTCATGGATGGTGAACTTCTCGATGTTGCAAAACTCACTGCACTGTCTAAGGTACCTGGCAAGAAAGATTTGTATTCAATGCTCGCTTCTGCAGTTCAGGGCCCAATCCGCAAGTTCGCATGTGCTATCGATGCTCTCCGCAAAAAGAGAGAAGAAGAAGCTGGCGCTCCTGCTACTACTGATGCACCTGCTGCATAATATTTACGATTTCTCACATAAACTTAATAGGAGTTTTACATTATGAATAAAGATCAGATTATTGAAGCCATCGAAAAGATGAGCGTTCTTGAACTTAACGACTTAGTTAAAGCTATTGAAGAAAAGTTTGGCGTTACCGCTAATGCTCCAGTTATGGTAGCAGGTCCAGCCGCTGGTCCAGCTGCAGCTGAAAAAGACGAATTTGACGTAGTTCTTGAAAACTGCGGTGCTAACAAGATCAACGTAATCAAGGCCGTTCGCGAATTGACTGGTCTTGGTCTCAAAGAAGCTAAGGAACTCGTTGACGGTGCTCCAAAGACCGTTAAGGAAGGCCTCACTAAGGCTGATGCCGAAGCTATGAAGAAGAAACTTGAAGATGCCGGCGCTAAGGTAACTATGAAGTAATTTCTTCAAAAGAAATAAAAGAACCTCGCTTAACCGCGAGGTTTTTTTATATATTATTTTATGGCTGATACAAAAACAACAACCACAAGACCTGCTTCTACTACTGCCAATAACAAATCAGAAGACTTAAAGCAGGCTGAAACAACAGAATCTAAGGAACAAACTGAAAAGGTTCAGGAGCAGGAACCAATACCATCCTTAAAGGATGATTATGAGCTTCTGAAAAATATGAACCTGCTTAGAAATGTTATGATTAGGGCTCAATACGGAAGATTCCCAGATAAAAGGATAGACGCAGTATTAAAACGTCGAATGGATTTGGATGAATCTAAATTTCAGGGTCCAAAGATAGTAAGGGCAATAATTTCTATATTGGCTCTGTTTTTGTTCTGTGCCGTTCTTTATGTAATCATATGGCTTTCTGCTAAGGGATTGAATTTGAATGGTGTTGCAGATACAGCATCTTTGGTAATTTCATTATTCTTCCTTTCTGGCTTAGGATTTGTTATTTTTAATAACTTTTCTGTTCCTGATGAAAAAAAGCTTAAAACTCTTATTAACGAAAGAATGACTGAAATTGAAGTAGAGCTTAAAGTTGAAGAAAAGAATGTAAGCAATGCAAACCCAACCAACACTGACAAGCAGAAAAAATAAAGTAAAAAAAGTTATAAAGGCTTTGAGTGAAAAGTTTCCTTCACCAAAGTGTGCTCTTGATTATAATACTCCATTTGAATTGCTTATAGCCACTATTTTATCGGCTCAATGCACTGATAAGAGAGTAAACATGATTACTCCTGATTTATTTAAAAAATATCCGAGCATTGAAGCTTTTGCAAAGGCCGATTTGAAAGAGTTGGAAAACGATATTCATTCTGCAGGGTTTTATCATAATAAAGCTAAGAATATTATTGGATGCGCTCAGGGACTTATTGAACTTTATGGCGGCGTTTTGCCTAAGACGTTGGCAGAGCTTACTAAGCTACCCGGAGTTGGCAGAAAAACAGGAAGCTGTTTACTTGGTAATGCTTTTGGATTGGCAGAGGGAATAGTTGTTGACACACATGTTGCAAGACTTTCCAGATTGATAGGATTAACTCATAATACCGATCCAGAAAAGATTGAACAGGACTTAATGAAATTAGTTGATAAAAAGCATTGGATAGAATTCTCCCATTGGTTGATTCTTCACGGACGTGCTACTTGTATCGCTCGTCGCCCCAAATGTAGTGAATGCGAAATAAAAGCTTTCTGCGATTCAGGCAAGTAAATATATCTTGCAATTCGTTCTTCTTTTGTTTATCCTAGTTTAGAGATGATTTAGGTGGTGGAATTATGTCTGTTGAAGTGATTATGCTACCTCGAGGTGGAACGTTAATAAAGACTCCTTGTGGATGTCTTCAAGTGGGTGCGCCTCCTGAAACAATAAAAGATACTATGAAGATATTGGGCGATGTGCCTGATACTTTTATCGTTCCAAATAAGATGTTTTCCACTGAGAGAGGCGTTTCTCTTGCGGATTTTGAATTTCCAACATACTTTAATTTTTTCATTAAAAGACGCCCTGTAAAGATTATAGGTTTCGAACATCAGCTTAAAATTTGTCAGCATGTTGTAAAAGAAGCACTACTAGGGCCAGAAACTGTTAATCTTGTAAGAGAATTTCCTTACGGTATTAATCGTGATTTAATTCCAAACCTGAAAGCAGAAATGGAATATCTGCGTGCTGATAGTATTACAGGCAATGGAAAGGCTGAACTTTCTGATATGGTTATTCCTGTTGCCTGGGATGAAGATAATAGAGTTCCTTTTGGAAGCCTTATTCTGGAACGTGACAAGAATATGTTACGTGTTATTGACGGTGATAAGGTTTTGGCTGAGGTTTCATTAAATATTAATTTTGGAACTAATATACCAGAAGTTGTTGCAGATAAGCCATTTGAACCACCTCTGTTTGGTGTAACTGTAATAGGCTCCGGCTCTGGGTTTGATACTTCAGAATTGACTAGTGGATTTATTCTTTGGGTAAATAAGCGTGGTATTCTTGTTGATCCGCCAGTTGATTCAACAAAATGGCTTAAGGCTATGGATATAAATCCAAGGCTAATAGATGACTGTATTTTAAGTCATTGTCATGCCGACCATGATTCTGGTTTGCTTCAGAAGCTGCTGGAAGAAAACAAGATTAATCTTTATACTACTGAAACCGTCATGGAAAGCTTTGTTAGAAAGTATCAGCCATTGACTGGACTGAGTCACAATGCTTTCATGAATCTTTTTAAATTCCACCCGATTAATATTCAGGTTCCGATTAGAATTAATGGTGGAGAATTCAGATTTTTCTATACGCTTCATTCAATACCCACCATCGGATTTGAAGTGTATTTCCAGGGTAAGAGCTTTGTGAATTCCTCTGACTCTATGTATGACCCAGATTTCTTTAAAAAGCTTTATGAACGCGGGGATATAAACCGTTTCCGCATGATTGAGCTTCAGAATTTTCCCTGGTATCATACCGTCATTTTCCACGAAGCAGGCATGCCACCTCTGCACACTCCTATGAAAAACCTCATAGCGTTGCCCGAATCTGTAAAAAAGCACCTGTATCTTATGCATCTCAGCGATGAAAAGGTACCGAAGGATACGGGTCTGAAAAAAGCACCGAATGGAAGGGAAGGAACTATTGATATTCCGGTTACTCCACTACCTTCAAATGAAGCCTTTGAATATCTTGACGTTCTTAGCCATATTGACCTTTTTTCCGATCTTCCTATAGGTAAAGCCCGTGAATTCTTAAGTCTTGTGAAGGTTGAACATTACAAGGCGGGAAATCTGATCATAAAAGAAGGGACTGTTGGTGACAGGTTCTTTATGATAGTATCAGGCAGGGCCAGGGTCGAACGTAACGGCAAGGTTTTCAAAAGCTATGCAAACAATGATTACATTGGCGAAACCTCTATGATTTTGAACAAGCCTCGTAATGCTAATGTAGTGGCCGAAACAGATGTAAAGGCCCTTACAATGGATAAATACGACTTCCTGTATTTCATCAGAGGTAGTGAAGTAGCCCGTCGTATGAAAATTGTTGCGATGAATAGAGAGTTTGATACATGGCAGTTATTTGATGATACGCCTGTATTTAAAGCTCTGACTTCAACCCAGAGAACATATCTTCAGGGCATTATGAGCCGTGAAAATATAGCTAAGGGCACAGTATTTGCGCGTCAAGGCAGGGTAAGGTCTAAATTCTTCCTGATTGATAGCGGAAGTGTTGCTTTAATGCGTGATAATAAAGAAATTATTTCTGGTGGACGTGGAAGCTTCCTTTTTAAAACCTATGCAGATATGAGAAGAGGCGGTTATCGTTTCTCTTACAAGGCAAAGGAAGATTCTGTTGTTTACACTATTGACGTTATCGAATTCTATCATTTCCTGGAAAGAAATCCTGGTGTATTTCTTTATCTAAAGGAAGTCAGACTTCGCGATTCAATAAAAAATACAGATAGCAAGGGTTAATAAGCAATGATTGATAAATTTCAAGCCAGTATGCTCGGCTATGCAATAGGAGATGCTTTGGCAGCTCCCCTCGAAGATGTTGTAAGAAATCCGGAATTTGAGGAAGAAATAGTAAAAGAATATACAAAGGCTGCTCCATCACATCCACTGGCGCATTTACAGCCAGGGCAGTATTCTGAAGAAACCCAGACCATGCTTCTTATTGCAAGAAGCTTGTCGGAATGTGGTTGTTTTTCTATAAAGGATGTAGAAGGAAAATTTATCGATTGGTATCGTTTGCAGAAAAAACGTTCTGAATGGAGATTTCCGGGTAATTCTCTGACTACAGCATGTCGAAAACTGTCTGCCGGTGGTTCCTGGGAAACCTCAGGAATAATGTCTGCTGGCATTTCCGCTGTATGCAGAACATTGCCATATGCTTTGGCTTTTTACAAGAATTCTGCAATGCTGAAATCAAGCCTGGACAAATCCTGCAGATTGAGTCACACAGACCCAAGATGTCTTGGGATATCATTGGCTTTCGCTTCTGTAATAAGCATGGGACTTGCTGGGGAAGACTATAATCCAGATTTTATCTGTAGCAAGATTGTAGAAAAATCTCAGGCTTATGTTCCGGAAATAGGCAGAAAACTTAGAATAGTTCGTAATTCTATGAAGCTAGATTGTAAAAAAGCTATCGAAAACATAGGAAACACCGGTTATTGTGTTGATGCCTTTGCTTCAGCTATGTATTGGTTTTTCAGAGCAGGTGACCACTTTGATAGCATGGTAATTGGTGCTGCCAATGCTGGTGGCGATTCTGACGCTATAGCGTCAATGGCTGGTGCTATGTTCGGTGCATGGTTTGGTTTGGCTGCCATTCCAGCAAAGTGGCTGGATAAACTTGAAAATTACGAAGAAATCAAGCAGCTTGCTTGTAATATCTATCGCATTGCTGCTCCTTCCCCAACAATTTAAATGAGTAATACAGATAACAAAAAGTGGATTTTAGCTGTAGACCCAGGTTCTGAAAAGGTCGGATATGCCGTTGTTAACCTTGATTTAACTCATGGTGATCTTGGCATCGGTTTTGTAGAAGACATGCACCGTGTTTTTGCAAGATATTGCCGCGATACTGCTAATCCTCCTCAATTTATTGTCATGGGAAATGGCACAAAGTGCGCAATACTTTGCAAGCTTTTTAACAGCCTTGAATTAGATATTTCAATTAAACTTGGCGAAGAAAAAAATACCACATATATGGCTCGTGGCAGATATTTTCAGGAAAATCCTCCAAAGGGCTTTTGGAAGCTTATACCACTGGGTATGCAGTTCCCTCCAAGGCCTATAGATGATTATGCTGCTTTATTGATAGGTGAAAACTATATAAAGAATAATAATCTGCAGTTGCCAGAAAATAGCGAAGTAGAGACTGAAGCCAAGACTGACGTTCAAACCGAAAATAAAACAGAAGTATGAAATTTTTAAATATAATAATTACCGTAATAACAGCTGTTGCTGCTTTATTTATCGGATTTTTTGCTGTCTCCAAGGAAACCATGGGAGACCTTTATATAAAATGGATTTTTTATGTTCTTTCTGCAAATGTTTTATTAGCTATATTTGCGTTAATTAGAACAGAAAATAAGAGCATTGAATGGGTAAAATGCTATTTTAAGCGTCATTTGGCGGCAGTGCTTGTGGCTGCTGCACTTATGTCTGCTGGTGCTGTGGTTTCTAAGCCTGATTTTAAGATTCTTGCAGATGAAACAAATCTTCTGGCAATGTCTGAGTCCCTGTATGAAGAAAGAGAATGCAAGAATTACACTTCCCTTCTGTATTATTATTTCGGTTTTAAAGATGTTATTTCCTACGTTAATGATAAAAGACCTGCTTTGTTCCCGCTAACAGTAAGTTATTTCCATTCTTTTTTGGGATACAGGCCAGAAAATGTATTTATCGTTAATTTGTTAGCAGGCTTTATTTCATTGCTTTTGCTGTATCATTTGATTAATAGAAAATTTGGACGTTTCTGGGGAATCTGCGGCATGTTGTTGTTGGCTGCACATCCTTTGTTTATTATTTATACAACGTCCGGTGGCTTTGAAACCTTTAATCTGATGTTTTCTCTGATTATATTCTGGTATCTGATTAAATTTATCGATTCACCAAATGCTGTTTCTGCAGAAGCTTTGCTATTATTGTTGCCACTTATTGGTCAGACAAGGTATGAATCTGTTGTTGCTGTATTTACCGTAGTTCCAATAATTTTTATATGTCTTCCTAAACCTGAATATTTTAAATTCGGCTATAAATTGCCTTTGGTTCCATTATTTTTTATACCGGTAGCCTGGTTGAGAATTATATCTGACGATGCTCATGCCTGGCAGGTAAATAGCATGAATGATTCTTTCAGTTTCAATTGGTTTTTAACCAATACAAAACGTGCTTTTATATTCTTTTTCTCCGAAAATAAAAATTATGGAATAATACCGATAGTCAGTTGTCTTGCTATATTTGGGTTTGTTTTTCTGATATTTGACATATATGGGAAAAGCAATAAAAACAAAGCTTCAAAGCTTTTTTGGAGTTCTATCCTACTTTTCTATCTGTTGCATGCTGTAATAAGATTTTCATATAGTATGTGCGATTTGGCTTCGGTATCAGCAACCAGACTGGCTATGATATTTTTGCCGATAATAGCTTATTTGGCACTAAGCTTTCTTGTTCGTTGTCATGGATGGTTAAATTTCAGAAAATCATATACTGTAATTGTATTAATGGCTTTATTTGCGCTCTATTGGCCAGCCTGTGGACTGACAGCAGGAGTAAGAGATCTTACCCTTTATAGGGAATTCAGAGCGGCTAGAGAATTTTTGGAAGCAAATTTTCCTAGAAAAGATGATTATATCATCGTTGCTGACAGGTCTAATATGTATGTCCCGCTAAAATATAGCGCTATATCTTTTAAATACATGCAGGATAATCCGGATAAGGTTATTTCGAATTTTAAATGCAAGACCTACAGCTACCTGATAGTTATTCAGATGTTTGATAGAAAGTCTGATAAACCTACTAAGGACTGTATCGTTCCAGAACAATTTAAGCTTGAAACTCTCTATGAATATCAAATCAGTATTGCCCAGTATCTGAGAATTTCAAGATGGAAACTTTGATTTCAAAAATGAGTCAATATAAAAGTGTTGTAATGTTTGCTGTTGTCGGCATTGTAGCTGTTTGGCTCGGTTTCTTTGGATTTGAGGCAGACCTGCTTATAGATATTTATAGAAAAAGTGCTGTTTATTTTCTTACTGCAGCAATAATTATTTGGTTGTTGGCTTTCTGTAAAGAATTTGATGACTTTAAAAGGTTCAAGACATTTTTTAAAACGCATCATTTGCCTTTGTTGGCTGCCTTTGCTGTTATGAGCCTTGGGTTTATTGTTTGCAAGCCTGATTATAGAATCCTTGCTGATGAGACTAACCTGATTTCTGACTCCCAATCCCTGTATGATTTCAAAGAGCCGATAATGAGTATTTCAATGCTGTATTTTGGTAATGAAACCAAGGATTATATAAAAACTAGCATTGATAAAAGACGGGCTTTTTTCCCTTATATGCTGTATGTTTGCCATGCTTTAACCGGCTACAGGGCTGAAAATGCTTTTATTATGAATTATATTTTCAGTTCTTTGGCTTTGTTTATGCTCTATTACTTGATTCAATACCGCTTTGGATATTACTGGGGAATATGCGGCATGCTTTTGATGGCTGCTTTCCCTTTGTATTTGTTATGCTCTGCTTCTGCCGGCTTTGAAATATTTAATCTGCTTTGCATTCTTATTTTCTTTTGGCTTATATATAAATTTCTTAAACAGCCAAATTCTCAGTGGGCCGAAATATTGCTTCTGTGGCTGCCATTGCTGGCACAGAGCAGATACGAGTCTGCTTCAGGTGTTTTTATTGCTTTTCCGATGATTTGGTTTTTTATGCCCAAAACAGAATATTCAAAATTATCCTATAAATTTGTAATAATGCCATTGCTCTTTTTGCCTGTTGCCTGGATACACATTCTTACTGACCAGGCTTCTTCATGGCAGGTTGAAGGAGTTGAAGGGGCTTTTAGCGTTAATAATTTCTTTAATAATCTGTATAATGCCTTAGAATTCTTTTTCGTTCCTAAGGATGCTTACGGCACTATACCATTTTTGGCAATAATAGCTTTATTATTTTTTGTCAGAAGATTCTGGGCTCAGAAAGAACCTTATAGTTCTGTGAAGCACCCACTGATTCTGGCTATTATTGTGTTTTATTTCTTCCATTCGGTCGCTAGGTTTTCTTACATTCTTGTTGACCTTAGAGACACGTTGGCGTCACGTCTGGGAATTATTTTCCTGCCGTTAATTGCTTATGGTGCAGTTTCTTTTCTTTCTGCATTCTTTGAACATTTCAAGCTGAAAAAAAGCTTCTGCAGTATTGCTGTGGTTGGTCTTTTCTTTTTATGCTGGCCTAATGCCGCTGCTAACTGTGGAGTCAGAGATATGCCGCTTTTCTGGGAATTTAAACTGTCACGGAATTTTCTAAGCGATTATCTTCCTGATAAACGCGATTATGTTATTCTTTCCAGTAGACCAAATCTTTATACGCCACTTGGCTATAGTTCTGTTGGTTTTTCAGAATTTGAAGAAGCAAAGGATAGAATTTTGAGCTTTTACGCTGGCAGATGCTTCAGATACTTCGTTGTTATCCAACAGATAAATAAAATAACTGATAAACCAATAAACAAAGATAAATTAGATAATTTCAGACTTCAAACTATCTTTGAGGCTCAAACCAGAGAAAATAGCACTTACCGTATAAGCAAGGGGTATCCGGTTTTTGCAAAAAAAGAGGCTCAACAAAGTGAATAATTATAAAAGCGTCATTTTATTTGCGATTTTTGGTATCCTGGCGGTCTGGCTGGGCTTTTTTCAATACGAAGCTATAAGTATGGTAGCTATCTACAAAGATAGTATTTTCTGGATACTAACCATTAATCTGCTGCTATGGCTTTATAGTGTGCTAAAAGCGGGGTGGGGCAGTAAAAGCTTTCTGAAAAATCATTGGTCAGGGTTTATTGCTGCTTTGATATTGGTGTTTTTAAGCTTCACAATGTGCAAACCTGATTACCGTATATTATCTGATGAAACCAACATCATAGGGGCTTCAGAAGGTTTTTATGATATGCGGGAAAGCGTTGTGTATAATTCTGTATTGAATCATTCAGATGGTTCTAAGGATGTTTTAAAGGCCGTTCTCGATAAACGTCCATCGTTCTTCCCGTATTTACTCAGCGTTTGCCATTTTATAACTGGTTATAGGGCTGAAAATGTATTTGTATTAAATTTTCTTTCTGGATTTGCAATATTGTTTTTGGTTTATTATTTGCTGCAATTGCGTTTCGGCCGTTTCTGGGGCTTATGTGGAATGGGTTGCATGGCCGCTTATCCGTTATTTGTAATTTATATAACTTCAGCGGGCTTTGAGTGCTTCAATCTGCTTTGTGCCTTAGTTCTTTTTGTCAGCATGTATAAATTTCTGAAAAAACCGACAGCAGCTTCTGCAGAAGCTCTTCTGCTTTGGGTGCCACTGATAAGCCAAAGTCGTTATGAATCAGCAGTATCAGTTTTTGTGGCTTTCCCACTAGTGTTTTGGAAGCTGCCAAAGGAAGAATATTCAAAGCTTTCCTTTAGATTTTGGCTGTTACCGCTATTGTTTCTGCCTGTGGCATGGTTGAGAATAGCTACTAATAATGCTGGTTTCCTGCAAGTTGAGGACGCAGAGAATGCATTCGGATTTGACTGGCTTTTTACTAACATTAAACGTGCTTTCATATTCTATTTTACTGGCAGACCAGCCTACGGCATAATACCTTATTTCTCGTTTCTTACTGTATTAATGGCTTTTTTGCCGAGAAGCCTAAAATATAGAGATGATTTGATGGCTCAACAAACATCTAATGGGCATTCCACAACCACCTCCAACCCCCAATCCCTAACCACCTTCCATTTAATGTTCTGGTCAGTTGCGTTGTTCTTTCTATTGCATGCTCTGGCCCGTTTTTCTTATTGCTGGGTTGATCTTACAAATCCAATCATATGCCGCTTAGGGATTCTTTTTATTCCGATATTTGTCTATGGAACAGTCAAATTCATGGCTTTTTGTAGTCAGGAATTTAATATTAAAAAAATATTCTTTGGTTTAGCAGTATTCTTTGTAATAATAGTCTATTGGCCAGATGCAGCACATCTTACCGGATTGGAGAATGTTGATTTCTATTGGAAATTCCACTTAACACGTCAATATCTGAAAACTAATTATCCAAATAAAAACGAATATGTGATTATTTCCATAAGACCTAATATATACGCGCCTTTAGGCTATAATTCAGTGTTCTTTAAGGATTTTGATTCTCTGGAAATGAAAGATGAGATACTTAATTTTTATAAGAATCAGCAATGTAAATTCTTTTTGGCAGTTCAGTATGTAGATTTGAAAACTAATCAACCTTTCGATGCATGCCAGCTTCCGAGTTATTTTACCACCAAAACGCTTCATGAAATTCGTCTGCCTGGCAGGGAATTTTACTATCGATTGTCAGAATGTAAGCTTTCGCAGAATTGACAAGGGTTATAAAGGCTTTTCCCCAAGAACTATATTGATACAAAATTTTCTTTGCAATCTCTTACAACTGTTTTATAATGGTTTTATTGAGATATCTTGATTAGGGAAAGGAATTTTATAGATGAACGAAACCGAAATTAGAAACGAATACGCTAGATGGGTAGAATCAACAACAGCCAATAAAGATATAAATGCTGAACTTGTTGCCATCAAAGACGATTATGCAAAGATTGAAGACGCATTTTTTACAGAATTAGCATTCGGAACAGGTGGATTACGCGGCGTTCTTGGTGCAGGCACCAATAGAATGAACGTTTATACTGTTGCTAAGGCTTCTCAGGGCTTGGCTACCTATGTTGTAAAGCACTTTAAAGAAGCAGACAGAAGAATCGCCATCAGCTATGACTCAAGAATCAATTCTGACCTCTTTGCAAGAACCGCTGCTGAAGTATTTGCTGCTAACGGTATTGAAGTTTACATCTACAAACAGTTGATGCCAACTCCATGTGTTTCCTACGCTACCAGAGAACTTAATTGTGCTGCTGGCGTTATGGTAACCGCTTCTCATAACCCATCAAAATACAATGGTTATAAGGTTTACGGTTCTGACGGCTGTCAGATTACCTCTGACGCTGCCAAGGAAATTCAGGAAGCTATCAACAATACTGACGTATTCAAGGATGTTAAGCAGGGCGACTTCGATGAAGGCATGAAGAAGGGTTGCATCAAATACATTCCTGAAACAATCATCACTAATTTCGTAGAAACCATTAAGAAGCTCTCTATGCTCAATGGTGAAAAGATTGATAAGAACGTTGCAATCGTTTATTCTCCATTGAATGGCACTGGTCTTGTTCCAGTAACAAGAGTTCTTAAAGAAACTGGTTATACCAATGTTACTGTAGTTAAGGAACAGGAAATGCCAGACGGCCACTTCCCAACATGCCCATTCCCGAATCCAGAAATCAAGGAAGCTATGCAGCTCGGTATGGATTATGCCAAGCGCTTGAATGCTGACCTTCTTCTCGCTACTGACCCTGACTGCGACCGCTGTGGTATCGCTGTTAAGGACGATAAGGGCGAATACAGACTCATGACTGGTAACGAAGTTGGTCTTCTTCTTACCGATTACATCTGTTCTAGATTGGTTGCAACCGGTAAAATGCCAGTTAACCCAACAGTAATCAAGACTATCGTTTCCACTGACCTTGCTGATGCTATTGCTGAAAGCTATGGCTGCAAGACCATCAGCGTTCTCACTGGTTTCAAGTATATCGGCGAACAGATTGCCATTCTTGAAAAGGGTGGTCATCCAGAATCTTATCTTATCGGTTTTGAAGAAAGCTATGGTTACCTCACTGGTACCCATGCCCGCGATAAAGACGCTGTTAACGCTGCATTCCTTATCTGTGAAATGTTTGCTTACTACAAGACTCACGGAAAGAGCCTTATTGAACGCTTGAACGAACTTTATGCCAAGTTCGGCTATAACCTGAACATCACTCATTCTTATGTATTCGAAGGTTCTGCTGGTATTGCCAAGATGAAACAGGTTACTACCGGTTTTGCCAAGGGTGTTGATACAATTGGCGGCGTTAAGGTAAACAAGATGCTCGACTACAATAAGGGCGTTGATGGTCTTCCAAAATCAGATGTTATCAAGTTCCTCATGGACGGTAGCTGTTCTGTAGTCGTAAGACCTTCAGGCACTGAACCAAAGCTCAAGACCTACGTCTCTGTCCGCGCTAAGAACGTTGACGAAGCCAAGGCTATCGAAGCTAAGATTGCAGCCGACCTCCAGACCAGGGTTGACGAATTCTCCAAGTAATCTGAAATAAAAAAGGTCGGCTATAAAAGCCGGCCTTTTTTTACCCCAATTTTTGAAGGTAATTGTCCTGGACCCCCTTTTGTAAAGGGGGGTAGGGGGGATTTCTGTAACCAAGCCGTTTTTTATACATAAGCTTTTATTTCTGAAACAAGTTTTGGGTCTATAGAGAAACTTTACCAAAGTTTGCAAATATGTAATATATTGCGTTTCTTTCTATGCTATAATTGCTAGAAATTTATTATGCAATCATTATTAATAGAAAAAATACAACAGAAGCAGGCTTACTTAGGCGTTATTGGCTTAGGTTATGTTGGTTTGCCGCTGGCTGTGGATATGGCTGAAGCAGGCTTTGATACAATTGGCTTTGATATCAAGGAAGCAAAGATTGAGCTATTAAACAAAGGCTGCAGCTATATCAGCGATGTTAATGATTCTGCTCTTGCTACAGTTATACATAATAAAAAGCTATTAGCAACAGATGATTTCTCGCTTCTGGCAAAGTGTGACTGTGTCTGTATATGCGTTCCAACCCCATTAGATGTCGGTCGCCAGCCAGATCTTGCTTTTGTAAAAACTGCTGCTGAAAGCATTTCCAAATATTTGCACAAAGAAATGTTAGTTGTTCTTGAATCAACAATTTACCCTGGTGCTACAGAAGAGTTGGTAAAGCCTATTTTAGAAAGCTCTGGCTTGAAATGCGGCAGTGATTTTTATCTGGCTTTTTCGCCTGAGAGAGTTGATCCGGGTAATGCTCAATATAAGACTAAGAATATCGCAAAAGTCGTGGGGGGATGCACAAAGGAATCTACAGAATTAGCCGCTG
>JAZUDR010000105.1:0-9141 GCA_045639725.1 Candidatus Avigastranaerophilus sp.
CATTGTACATACTATCAAAAATTAAATCTATTATCAAGTTACGAAGTAAAGTGCGGTGATATTTTAAATAAGAAGCATGATGTGCTATTATAAAAACATCAACATACTCATTGAAAATAAAAAACTTCCTAAAGATTAAAAACCTCCAAGGTGGCTGGCACCACCAAAGAGGTTCTTAATAGAAGGGAGGCGTTGACATGAAATTATTACTTACCCTAATAATTTTACTGTTAATCGCAGTTCCAGCCTTCTAGCCTGAAGGCTCAGGGGGAGAGGCGAAAGCCTCAAACCCTGCTTCTATTTAAATTATACCCTAAATTTTTAAAAAGTCAAAGGAGTCATATTTCTCCTTGATATAAAAAAAGCCGGAAACGGGATTTGAACCTGCGACCCCTTCATTACGAGTGAAGTGCTCTACCCCTGAGCTATTCCGGCGATGTTTTAAGCATACATCAAAGTAAGGGGATTTGCAAGAGTTTGGGGGTATGAATCATAAAAAATATATTCTGAGTTAGGTTGTTGGCATGTTTTCGGCAAATAGCTAATAGTCACAAGCATATTGCAACAGACTTTATACTAGCTTGATTATAATAACATTGCTTGCATTGTCGGTATAGTTAGCATTTATTTAATTGATTGAGGATTTTTTATAGGTTGTTGTTAAAGTGTTGCTAAATGGGGAAAACTAGCTTATACTAATAATCACAAAAATTTTTGAGGAGATTGAAGAATGAAAGTTACCTGTTTGAAATGTATGAAATGCGGTAAAGAATATCCGGATGCACCAGATCGCTATGTTTGCGATGATTGTGGAACTGAAGGTATTCTCGACGTTGTTTATGATTATAGTTCAGTAAAAATTACAAAAGAAGAAATTGCTGCTTCTAAGGATTATTCTTTGTGGCGTTATGCTAAGCTTCTTCCTATAAAAGATCCTTCAATGAGAGCTTCACTTCAGGTTGGTTGGACACCTCTTTATAAGGCTGAAAAGGTAGAAAAGGAATTCGGTCTTGATAACGTTTATATTAAAGACGATGGTCGCAACCCAACTGCTTCTCTTAAAGACAGAGCAAGTGCTATCGCTGTTGTAAAAGCTAAAGAAGCCGGTGCAAAGACTATATGTGCTGCTTCAACAGGTAATGCTGCAAGTTCTCTTTCTGGTTTTGCTGCCGCAGCAGGTATCAAGACTGTAATTTTCGTTCCAAAGAGAGCACCAAAGGCTAAGGTTGCCCAGCTTGCAGTTTACGGTTCTAAGGTTGTTCTTGTAGATGATAGCTATGACAGAGCATTTGACCTTTCAATCGAAATCACCAAGAAGTTTGGCTTCTATAACAGAAACTGCGCTTACAATCCATTCTGCGTAGAAGGCAAGAAGACAGTTTCTTTCGAAATCTGGGAACAGATGGGCTTCCAGGTTCCTGACAGAGTATATGTATCAATCGGTGACGGTTGTATCACTTCTTCAATCTATAAAGGATTCTATGATCTTAAGGAATTAGGCCTCATCGACAGACTTCCAAGAATCATCGGTGTTCAGGCTGCAGGATGCAATCCAGTTGAAGTTGCTATGAAGACAGGTAAATTTGTTGCTCAGGACGGTAACACAATAGCTGACTCTATTGCTGTTGGTATTCCAAGAAACAGACTTAAAGCCATGAGAGCCCTTAAGAATTCTAACGGCGATTGTATTTCTGTAACTGATGATGAAATCAGAACTGCCTTAGTAGAACTTCCACGTTCAACTGGCGTTTTCGGCGAACCTGCTGGTGTTACTGCTTTCGCAGGCTTTAAGAAGCATGCAAAAGCCGGTGATATCAAGAAATCTGAAAAGGTTGTTGTTGTAATCACTGGTAACGGTCTTAAGGATATTGATTCTGCTATTTCTGTAGTTAATATGCCACAGCCAGTAGCCCCAGATTCAAAGACTATTGAAGAACACGTAAAGAACCTTATTAAGTAAGATTCAGAAAAACTAAATACCCTTGTAGCTTGTATGCTGCAAGGGTTTTACTTTATAAAAAGCTTATGTCTGTTTCAAAGAAAGGCTAATCACACTTTACATATACAGCATAATGACTATTTCTGGAGATATATAATGCAGACACTGATTAAGAAATTATTAGACTATAAACCCACAAATCCTTTTGAAGACGCTGAAAGACTGGCTTTTGCCAATTTCCTACAAAGAAATCTGGACGCTTTAGACAGAACAAACTCTATAGCCCATGTAACAGCATCGTCATGGATAGTAAATGAAGACATGACCAAGGTTCTTATGTGCTATCATAACATATATAAATCCTGGAGTTGGACAGGCGGTCATGCAGACGGCAACATAGACCTTAAACAGGTTGCTGTTAAAGAAGCCATGGAAGAAACTGGCATAAAGAATTTTACTGTTTTGACACCAGACTTTTATGATGTTGAAGTTATTCCTGTTCCACCGCATTTTAAGCGTGGCTTTGCTATCGGCAACCATTTGCATCTAAATGTTACATATCTTTTGATGGCTGATGAAAATGAATTACTAAGGGTCAAGGAAGATGAAAATTCAAAGCTTGCATGGCTTGATGTTGATAAACTTGATGAATTTGTATCAGAAAAGGATATGCTTCCCATTTATCATAGATTGCAGGAAAAAGCCATTGAATTAAGAAAAGAACACAGACTGTAGGATAATATAATTTTATTCATATTTGACACAAATTCATTTTCTAATATATTCAAAGTAGATTTTACTCTTTAGGGGACTATATGAAAAAGTTAAGTACTTGGATAATTGTTGTTTTGTTATTTACAGTTGTATCACAGTTAGCGTTTTGTGCGGAAGATTTCTTCAACCTTAGTCCGGATGCCTTGAAGCTTAATAAGGAACAGAAAAGCTGTTACACTATATTCCAGTGCTTCTTTGGTGGCTATGTTTTCAGAGATTTGGAACCATTAATGGCTAGTACTTTAAAGAAAGATATGACTATTGATAATTTCAACAATCTCAAGTCTTCTTTGCAGAAAGCTTTCGGAACTCTTAAGAATCCAAAATTCACACTGCTTCAGAAGGTTAATGAATTTGACCGTGTTGTTTACATTGCAGAAAACAATAATACTTTATTTGAAGTTATTTATGTTTTCACAACAGAAAACAAACAAACTTTGCTTACTGAATTTGCAGTAAGACCAATTCAGCCTCAGCAGCCGAATCCACAACAACAAGCAGCTCCCCAGCAGAAATAAGCCAAAATGAAGGCCCCGTTTATATAGCGGGGTCTTTTTTTATGCTAGAATTTTGATGAAAATTATATTTTATTTGCAGCCTTGATGTTATATATTCCTCATAAGTAGCTCTAACAGCATATCTAGTTAAAAGTTATTGCAAGGTATTTTAAAAGAGTTTATAATTGCAGAAAATTTCAATGGAGATAACATTTTGGCAACATTAATTGACGGTAAACACTTATCAGAAGAAATCAAATCTGAAGTATCAGCAGATGTGGCAAAGCTTAAGCAAGAAGGAAAGCGTGTTCCTGGACTTGCCGTTATTATTGTTGGTAATGACCCTGCTTCTCATGTATATGTTTCATCAAAAAAGAAAGCATGCGAAGCCACTGGTATATATTCTGTTGAAATTTCGCTTGATGAGAACATTACCCAGAATCAGCTTATAGACGAAATTGATAAGCTGAATAAAGATAATAATATTGATGGCATTCTTTTACAACTCCCTCTTCCGAAGCATCTTGATGAAAATTCAGCTCTTGAAGCAATTGCACCGGAAAAGGATGTTGACGGTTTCCACCCCGTTAGTGTCGGAAAGCTTTATATAGGCTTGGATACCTTCGTTCCCTGCACTCCAAAAGGTGTTATTGAAATGCTTAAACGTTATAACATTTCAATTAGTGGAAAGAGCGCTGTTGTTATCGGTCGTTCGAATATAGTAGGAAAACCAATGGGCGCACTTCTCATGAAGGAAAATGCCACAGTTACGATAGCCCATTCCAAAACACAGAATCTGCCTGAACTTGTAAAGACTGCTGACATTGTTGTAGCTGCAATTGGTAAGGCAAAGTATGTAAAAGGTGAATGGATTAAAGATGGAGCCGTAGTAATAGATGTTGGAACAAATTCAGTTGAGGATCCTACTGCTAAGAAAGGCTATCGTTTAGTTGGTGATGTTGATTTTGCTGAAGCAGAAAATCATGCTTCCTATATTACGCCAGTTCCAGGTGGGGTTGGTCCTATGACCATCGCCATGCTGTTAAAAAATACTGTTGAAGCTCGTTTAAAACACAAGAATCAGGAGTAACAGAAATGAAATTTACAGAAACATTGTTAATGACCCCAGGTCCAGTTCAGATAGACCATGAAACTATGATAGCCGGTGCAAGTCCACTGCTTCACCATAGAACTACCGATTTTTCTCCAATTTATACTGAATGTATAGATTTATTGAAGAAGTTCATAGGCGTTAAGGGCAACCTGTTCATGACAACCTCTTCAGGAACTGGTGCAATGGAAACAGCTATTGCTAACCTTTTTAATGAAGGTGAAACTGTTCTTAATATCGTCACTGGTGTTTTTGGTGTAAGATTTACGCAGATATGTCAGGCTTTCAGACTAAATACAGTTGTATTGAAAGCTGAAGATGGTAAGCGCATTGAAATCGAACAGATTGCACAGGCTCTTAAGGAACATCCGGAAATTACTGGTGTTACCGTAACTTTTAACGAAACCTCTACCGGCGTAGTAAATGACATTAAAGCCATTGGCGAATTTCTGGCTGATAAGAATGTTATGCTGGTTGTTGATGGTGTAAGTGCAATTGGCGCTCTTCCTTACAATCATGAAGACTATAAGGTTGACTGCATCTGCACAGCTTCTCAGAAGGGCTTCCTATGCCCTCCAGGCATTGGTATAGTCGGTCTTTCAGATAGAGCTTGGGAAAAGGCTCAGACTGTTAAGGTTCACGGTGTATATTTCGACCTGAAATATTACAAGAAGAATCAGGATGGTGCTGTTCCTGCCTATCCTTGGACTCCTGCAATCAATGTTCAGTATTCTTTGCTTGTTTCTCTCAGAAGAATTGAAAAGATTGGTTTTGATAACTACCTGAAGCACTATGATAGAATGGCAAGTGCCCTTAGAGCTGCTCTCAAAGCTTTGAACCTTAAGATTTTCACAGAAGAAAAAGCTCTTTCTAATGTATTAACTGTTTTCTACGTTCCAGAAGGAATTAATCCAAAGGAAGTTATTAAGGAAATGGTTGAAAAGTATGGAATTAGAATAGCTGGCGGCCAGGAACAGTACGCTAACTGTCTTCTTCGTGTAGCAACTATTGGTAATATTGCAGAACGTGATATAATATCAACAATTGCTACTTTCGAAATGGTTCTTAAGGAAAAAGGTGCGCTGAAAGAAACCGGAGCAGGTGTAAAAGCTGCTATGGACTATTTCCTTAACAATAAATAAGAAGCATATTCTCTTATATCTAAGGAGAGATTGATGAAAGAAACGCCTTTACGTGCAACTCATGAAGCGCTCGACGCTATGATGGTAGACTTTGATGATTGGTATCTGCCAGGTCAATATACATCTATTACTGATGAACATAACCTGGTCCGTAACAATGTCGGGGTCTTTGATTTATGTTATATGGGGGAATTATGGCTGACCGGTCATGATGCACTGGCTAACATTCAGAATCTTGTTACTCAGGATATAGAAATGCTTTCTGATAGGCAGATTGCATATACTCCAATGTGCAGACCTGATGGAACTATAGTAGACCTGATTCTTGTTTTCAGATGGGATCCAAAGACTTTCATGCTACTTGTAAATGGCAAGAATATTGAAAAAGACATTAATTGGATAAGAGATAACATTAATGGAGATGTAAATCTTTCGGATCAGTCTGAGCACACAGGAATGTTATCTATACAGGGGCCTAATGCTGAAGCTGCTCTTCAGAAGCTTACAAGACAGAAGCTGGATTCAATTCAATATTATTGGTTCACAACTGGAAACATAAATGGTATCGAATGTGTGATGAGTCGCACAAGCTTTACCGGTGAAGATGGTTTTGATGTTTTCTGCGATGGCAAGGATATTGAAAAAATCTGGAATGCTTTATTAGAAGCTGGTAAGGAAGTAGATGTCAAGCCAATCGGTATGTATGCTTTAGATAGTCTGAGACTTGAAGGCAGACTTGTTACCTATGGTCTGGATGTTGATGATAATACAAATCCCATAGAAGCAAATCTTAATTGGACAGTTAATCTGAACAAGAAGGGCTTTATCGGATATGATGTATTGAAGCACAAAAAAGAAAACGGCGTAGGAAGAACACTTATCGGTTTCGAAATGCCCAAGGGACCAGTTCCTAGACACGGAAATCCTGTTGTGTTTGAAGGAAAACGTGTTGGTATAGTCACTTCCGCTTGCATTTCGCCTACCCTGAAGAAAAATATAGGGCTGGCGATGGTTCCGATTTCATTCAAAGAGCTTGGAGCAAAGTTTGACATTGAAATTCGTGGCAAATACTTCTCTGCTACGGTAATTGAAACCCCATTCTATAAAAGATAATAAAAAATAACAAATATTATGTATACCTTAGAAAAAATAGATCCAGAAATTAAAAATATAATTAACGAAGAAAAACACAGACAGATGAATCAGATAGAACTGATTGCCTCTGAAAACTTTGTATCTGAAGCTGTATTAGAAGCTTTGGGTTCTATCATGACAAACAAGTATGCCGAAGGTTATCCAGGCAAGCGCTATTATGGCGGATGCGAAGTCGTTGATAAAGCTGAAGAACTGGCAAGAGAAAGAGCCAAACAGCTTTTTGGCTGTGAACATGTTAATGTTCAGCCACACTCAGGCAGTCAGGCAAATATGGCTGTCTATCAGACAGTAATGAAGCCTGGTGACACATATCTTGGCATGAATTTATCAAATGGCGGCCACCTGAGTCATGGTTCACCTGTTAATTTCAGCGGTCTTCTGTATAACGTCATTCCTTACGGCTTAAAAGAAGATACCGAACTTATTGACTACGATGAAATCCGAAGACTTGCCGTTGAAAACAAGCCAAAGATGATTATTGCCGGTGCTTCAGCTTACCCAAGAATCATTGATTTTAAACGCATTAGGGAAATATGTGACGAAGTTGGTGCTGTGATGATGGTTGACATTGCTCACATTGCAGGGCTTGTAGCAACTGGATTGCACCCTTCCCCAGTCCCATATGCTGACTTTGTTACTACAACAACTCATAAAACCTTGCGTGGTCCACGTGGTGGGATGATTATGTGCAAGGAAAAATGGGCAAAAGCACTTGATAAGGCAATATTCCCAGGCCTTCAGGGCGGTCCTCTTATGCATGTGATTGCGGCTAAGGCTGTAGCTTTTAAAGAAGCTTTAGACCCATCATTCAAGGAATATCAGCAGAATATTCTATTAAATGCCCAGGCATTAGCAAAAGGTCTGACAAACCGTGGCTTCAGATTGATAACTGGTGGCACAGATAATCACCTTATGCTTGTAGATGTTAGAAATAAAAAGGTAACTGGCAAAGTTGCTGAAAAGGCTCTGGATAAAGCAGGTATTACAGCTAATAAGAATTCCATTCCAAATGACCCTGAAAAGCCATTTGTAACTTCTGGTCTGAGACTTGGTACACCAGCAGTTACTACAAGAGGAATGGGTGTTGCTGAAATGGATAAAATAGCTGATTTTATTGATAGAGCTTTAACTGAGCCTGAAAATGAAGAAAATCTTGCAAAGATTAAGTCTGAAGTGGTTCAGCTTTGCAATAAATTCCCGTTCTATAAATAAAAGATAGTCTTATGAGTGTGCTGTTCGTTTTCACGAGCAGCACATTTTATGGGTAAAACGTGTATTTAGCTGAGTATGATAATAAATTTACCAAAACAAGAAGCCAAGCTACTTAGAGATATTGTTTATTTTCTTAAGCCTGATAATAATCATCAGGTATGGCTTGTTGGCGGATCAATAAGAGACCTGTTAAGAGGTAAGGATACCTGTTATGATTTGGACCTTACTCTGAGCTTTAACCCTTTTAAAGCAGCTCGTGACTACTCTCGTTCAACAGGTTCCGGTTTTGTAGTGTTAGATGATATACGTCATATTGTTAGAGTTGTTCAGAATGCAGATAATGGAAAGGTTTATACCTTTGATCTGTCAGAATTCAGAGCAAATGATATTGACGGCGACTTAAAAGCAAGGGATTTCACCATAAATGCTATTGCTGCTCCTTTGTTTGGTAAAGGTCTTGAGCTCCTTGATGATGATAAAATAGAACTTTATGACCCTTTAAATGGTGCATTAGCTTTAGAAGAAAATCGAATTGAGGCTTGTTCTGAATCATTATTTGACGACGATCCGTTAAGAATAATGAGAGCTTTCAGATTTTCGGCATTATTTAACTCAATGCCATCTGATAGCTTACTTAATAAAATCAAGAAACAAAGTCCGCTATTGTCGTCAGTATCTGGTGAACGAATACGAGATGAATTATTTAAAATCTTCACAGTTTCTAATTCAGCTAAATGGGTTCGACTTATGGATAATTGCGGAATTTTCAAAATTATTCTGCCCGAACTAGAAGCTTGTCATGGTGTTTCCCAGAATGAATGGCATCATCTGGATGTATTCGAGCATAGTATTCTCTCATTAGAAAAGCTGGAAATATTGGTTGATCTGCAGGTTCCTTATCCGTGGTGGTCTGAATTTACTTCTTATCTTTTTGAATATATTAGCGGTTCTAGAGGATATTTGCAGCTTTTGAAGTTTGGTAGTCTGCTTCATGACATTGGTAAGATACCTTGCAGAGAAGTCGATGCTTCAAGCGGGAAAGTATCCTTCCATCGTCATGAGGTTGAAGGCGCAAAGATGATGCGGGATATCTGCGAACGATTCAGACTATCTTCTAAGGAACTGAATTACCTACAGAATCTGGTTAAGAATCATATGCGTCCTGGCATTATTTTACAGCAGGGCCTCAATGACAAGAGACTTTTCAGGTATTATTCAGAATGTGGTCGTGATGGTTTAGGTATATGCCTCTTCTGTCTTGCTGATCGTTTTTCAGCATTGGGTGCGGAAACTACAGAGCATGACCTTGCA
>JAZUDR010000106.1:0-10796 GCA_045639725.1 Candidatus Avigastranaerophilus sp.
AGCCTGAATAAGCTGAGCCTGCACAACATCTTTGAATATGCCTTCCATGGGCTCTGCACAGTATTGCCAGCCAAACTTCTTTTCCAATACAGGCAGTTCATTTATCCAAAGAGAAAATTCCTCGGCATTCAATGGGTAAAGTGTTAATTCATCTAATTCTAGCATCAGAAATAAATTTCCTTCTTTATAAAAAAGCCCGTTTAAAACGGGCTTTTTCATTAATAGTCTCTAGGCTTATACTGTTCGAAGGCTTTCTTGTCGAAGGCTCTTCGATATGCTTCCTGTGGACTTATCTTTCGTGATTTTACAAGGTCCATGAGCGACTGGTCCATAGTCTGCATACCAGATTGCTTACTGGTCTGCATAATAGACGGCAACTGGAATGTCTTGTTGTCACGGATGAGGTTTGCAACAGCCGGAGTGTTAATCATGATTTCGAGAGCACATTCACGGCGCTGACCATCAATAGTAGGAATCAACTGCTGAGCAATGATTCCCTGCAATGCGTCTGCCAACTGAGTTCTGATCTGATCCTGCTGGTGAGCAGGGAAAACGTCGACAATACGGTCTACAGATTGTGCTGCTGATGGAGTATGCAAGGTTGCAAATACCAAGTGACCGGTTTCTGCAGCAGTTACTGCGAGAGAAATAGTTTCATAGTCACGCATTTCGCCGACCAGAATGATATCCGGGTCTTCACGGAGTGCTGAACGCAATGCGTTAGCGAAAGACTTAGTGTTCGGACCGATTTCACGCTGGTTAACAATGCATTGTTTGTGCTTGTGAACAAATTCTATAGGGTCTTCAATGGTGAGAATGTGGTCCTGTCGTTCACTGTTAACCTGGTCAACCATTGCTGCTAGAGTTGTAGACTTACCAGAACCAGTTGGGCCGGTAACAAGAATCAAACCCTTTGTGCGGCGGGCTAGATCGCCAAGAACAGGCGGCAATCTCAGTTCAGCAAGAGTCTTGATACGTGTTGGAATAACACGAAATACAGCACCCATGCCCAGTCTTGTGAAGAATACGTTACAGCGGTAGCGGGCTACTCCCTTTAATTCGTAGGAAATATCCAGTTCAAGGTCTCTTTCGAGTTTTTCACGCTGATCGTTAGACAAGAAATTGTAAACAAGGCGGCGGATTTCCTTCGGTGTCAGTTCTGGCAAATCTGTTGGCCAGAGCTTACCCTGAAGTCTTAACATTGGCGGTGAACCAACGGTAAGGTGAAGGTCAGACCCTGCCTTATCAACAATCATCTTCAGAAGATCGTCAATAGTCAGTTCGCCTTCCTGAATGTCAGACTTTCCACTGCTGATAGGTTCAGCAGGCTTCGCTGGCAGCGGAGGAGAAGCGAATGGACCACCACCCATTCCACCAGTGATATCATTATTCATTGGAGGGCGAGGAGGAGCAGCCGGACGTGGAGCTGGCATTGGACGAGGTGGCATGCCACCTGCTGCCGGACGTGGAGTCGGTGCAGCAGAAGGTGTCGGAGGCTTAGGAGGCTGATAATTAGCAATAGCTGGATTTATCGGTCTCGGAGGCATAGTTGCAGCCGGTGGAGTCGGCCTTGGAGCACTCCCTGAGCCTGCAGACTTACTTTTATCGTCTCCGCCAAATAATTTTCCGAAAAAATTATCACCCATAGATTAGAAAAGCCTCATAAATTCGTCTGCAGAAGTAATCCCCTGCAAAACAAGGTCCAGAGCTTCTTTTTCAATACTCTTGATACCCTGTTTACGAGCAAAGTTAGAGAAATCAAGATAAGACTGCTTATTCATAATCATCTGTCTCAATCTTGAAGTAGACGGGATGAATTCTGTTACAAGCATTTTGCCCACATAACCGGTCTGCTTACAAGCATCACAGCCACAGGCCTTATAAATCTTCTTATTCTTGTCTTCCTCTAATTCAATGTATTCCTTCAATTCTTCAGGAATTTCAGTTTCCTGCTTGCAGTTCGGGCACAGGATTCTAACCAGACGCTGATTTACAAAACCGCAAAGTGAGGATACGATAAGAACTGGGTCCACACCAGTATCTAACAGCTTTATAATACTGCTGGCAGCATCATAGGCAAGAAGACCTGTTAAAACGGTTTTGCCACCGAGAGCGGCATAGCACATTTCTTCTAGCAGTTCCTTGTTTTCTGTCTTGTCGACATATATAACATCCGCATCAAGCATCAAAGACAGCTTTAAGCCTTCTAACGAAGTTTTTATATCACCAGAGCCAACCTGAAGCTGTGTAATATTCGGAAGAGTAGAAACAACAGGGTCTTCAATGGTTACCAGCTTATGCTTTTCGGAATCATAACTGCTGATAATACAGTATTGGGTAGTTGTTCTACCAGATTCTCTAGGACCGCTGACATAAAGTATACCATGAGTTGTCTGAACGGCATTGAGAATACGACCAATAGCTTCCTTACCTGTGCGGGCAATCTGTTCTACCAAAGAAGCAAGATCACTCAGGTGCAGAATAACCATTTCACCGTTTACTGTCGGGTAGAAAATAGACTGAATATTAATCTGTCTGTCAGAGACATTAACCTTGAAGTGGCCGACAATAACGCCGCCTTCACGTTCCATATCGCTGTCGGAAAGCTGAGAAAGCTTCTTGAGTCTGGTTATGACATCATGATGAACCTTTACAGGTATTTCAATTTTACGATTCAAAACATTGTTTGATCTGAAGCGGATTAAAACACCCTTGTCAGATGGTTCGAAATGGATGCGGTCAACGTTGTTGATGATTGCCTGACCAAGAATGTAGTTAATAATCTTTTCAGAGCCTTCCATACCACGTGGAATGCCCTGTTCCATCTGCTTGGTTTCGGCATCGGAGGTTGCTGTTGTATCAACACCACTGGCATTATTTACATCCAATGGGCCATAAACAGCATTAAATGTCTGTTCAAAGTCAAAAGCAGTACAAATAGAAATTGAAACAACGGCACCGAATTTGCCTTCAAGATATTCTATTGGTCTTGAGTCAAGAGGGTCGACCATACAGACGCTGATTTCATTGCCTGCTTTATAGAGAGGCATAAGTCTGTAGTCGCGAGCAAAATCAGATGCAATAAGCTTTGTAACTTCTGGGTTAACAATATCAGGACTAAGGTGGATGAATGAAATATTCAGCTGATTACCTAAGGCCCAAATAATATCGTCTTCTGTTACAAGACCCATCTGGGAAAGAGCTTCACCGAGCTTGAGCCCGTTCTCTTTCTGAAAGGTCAAAGCTTCTTTAAGCTGATCTTCGGAGATAAGATTGCAATCTATTAGGATATCGCCTAAGCGTTTCTTTGGTATACTCATAATGCTAAAAGTTTAACCAAAATAGGGGTACTTTACAAGCAATATTTTAAGCAAATAAAAAAGCCGCCTCAAAATAAATGAAGCGGCCTTTTATTCATTAAAGATTATTTCTTCTTAGAATTAACCATTTCGCGAAGTTCTTTGCCTGGAACGAACTTAGCTACATTGCAAGCAGGAATCTTGATAGACTTTTTGGTCTGTGGGTTGATACCAGTGCGAGCTTTTCTGGTGTTAACCTTGAAAGAACCAAAACCAACAAGGCGAACGTCATCTTTGTTCTTAAGAGCAGCCTTGATGATAGCAAGAGTTGCGTCAAGAGCCTTAGCAGCCTGAGCCTGAGTCATTTCAGCAGTTTTAGCGATTTCGCGAACCAATTCGATCTTTTTCACTTAATTAATCTCCCTTTTGAAGTAAAATATAGGACTCAACAATTTGAATCATACCGATAGAATCAAAAGTTGTCAACGGTTTTTGTAAAAAAAGTTGCATTATCACTTCTTTTTGTGTTGAAGTTCACGCAGTTTAGCCGTTATAATGCGGCTTTCAGAACGGAGTTCCTTTAAACTGTTCTGAGCATAAGTTATTCTTAATTTATTACCCGTTGAATTGTCGTTACTTGAACAAAGTGCTCCGATTTCCATTTCTTTTTGCCTAATCTGGCTTTGAACTCTGAGCAATCTGTTTCTCAACAGAGAGTATTCGCGTTCAAGAGAAGCATAATCAGTAATATTTTCAGAAATCCTGCTGGATTCACCAAAGGAAAGAGCGTGACCATCCTTCATCATGTCTTTCTTTTCAGGAATACTGAAGCCTATTACTGCATCACGTTCCAACTGCTGCTGTCTAAGCATTTCGGCAAATTCAGAACGCTGGCGTGCCATTATCTTTATTTTGCCGTCTTCGTCGCTTTCAACCCCAGGTTCTTTTTCAAGAATCTTTTCGATGGGCTTGAATTCCATTTCAATATTGCTGTCCTTGCGTATCAAAGGAAGGAAACCGTCAGATGTTACAACTGGCGCAGAGGAAGTGTTTTCGTCTACCTTGTGCTTTGCAGCATATTCTTCAGCCGCAGAAGTGCCAGGTCTCATCTGGGTAATTCCTGTATAGCCGTTCTTCTGTTCCCATTCGCTACGCAGCGCGGCTTCTATGCTCTGATACTGAAATTTTTCCGGTTTGTCAGCAACCTTTGTGGAATCGCCAAGCAAGGTATGCATACCAGCCTGCAGAACAAGCTGTTTATTACGCTTATCATCAGAGGCTCTCACAGCAACGATACCCTGGAAAACTCTCACGCGGGCTTTCCCATATTTATCAACATCAACATCAAAGGAAGTGCCCAATACGCTACAAGTGCCCATTGGCGTGGTGACCTTGAACATGTCTGCGCTGCGCCTTACATTAAGCCATACATAACCCATTCGAAGGTTAATGCCATAACGGCCAAGAGTAACCATGGCATTATTTTTCATTCTTACAGACGTGCCATCAGGGAAATTGATTTCGCCACGGCCATCGCCTTCAACATTTATAATGTCACCCGGATGCAGTTCCATCGGCTGACCTGGTTGAAGTGCAAGCCATGTAGAGCCTTGAGTGCGGGAAAGCACAGCACGGCCACCGAAATGATAGAAGTAATATTTGTTATGCTGGGCATAAACACCAGATGCCACAAGCATCAATAACAACAATACAGTAGTTAATCTAAGTTTATTCACAAAGCGCTCCGCTATAGAAAGTCATAATAACTGAAGAAACACCTCAATATCATACCCCAAATTTAAAAATTGTACAATACGGCTCAAAATGTTATAATAGCTTTACAAAACTTTTCGCAGGACAATTTATAACTCATGCTAAACTACTATCAGCTTATGGGCGTTCCCAACTTCGCCACATCAGACGAAGTCTCTGCTGCCTACAGAAAGAAATACAACGAATTATTCTCTTCGGATTCACCACTGGCAAACATTCCAAAACTAAAACAACTAAAACAGGTTTTAGACATTTTATCAGACGAAGACCAAAGAGAAACCTATGACATGGAATTAAGCGAATTCCTTGAACTGGTTAACGAACAGTATCAGGAAGCGGTTTATGATTTGGAAAACCGTGACCTTGAAGGCGCTGAAGAAAAGCTGAACTGGTGCATGAACCAGAATCCTGGTGAACCAGACTACTACGAAACCATGGGTTTAGTCTGCAGATTAAAGGGCGACCTGAAAGCCTCTCTAAGATACTATAAGCAAGGCTTAGAAACAGGTCAGCGTCAAGGCTTCTTCCATCGCTATATTGGCGATATATACGGACTTCTTCACGAAGAAGAAAACGCCGAAGAAAATTACACCTTAGCAGCCGAAGAATTTAAAGAACTGCTTAAGGTTGACCCCAAGAACGTACAAGCCATGGAACAACTGGGCGACATCTACCGCCACATGAAGTTCTTTGAAGAAGCTCTTGATACCTATCAGCAGCTTCTCAAGAGATATCCGTATAATGCAGCCTTCCACAGAGAAGCCGGCGGAATCATGTCAGAAATGGATATGCTTGGCGAAGCAGAAAGCCATCTCATTGAAGCTCTGCGCATCAAACCAGGCAATGCCCCATCTCTCATGGAATTAGGTCTTGTTTATTTCAAGAAACGCCTTCTCGGTATGGCCGTCCAAACCTTCCATGATAGTCTGAAGATCGACCCGAACCAGCCAGAAGTAAGACAGCTTATCACCCAGATTGAATCTGTCCGCAAGGAAATTGGTCAGACAGTAGAAGAAATGACCTATGATCCAAGTCCGGACGCTTATGCAGAAGGCACAGTAAAATGGTATAACAAGGAAAACGGTTTAGGCGTTGTTACCTGCGAAGCTTATCCAGAAGTTCTTTTACACTACACAGCCATCAAAAACGAAAAGGAAGCCGACCTTAAGAAAGGCGATGCAGTCCGCTTCGGTATAGTAAAAGACAAAATGAGCCCTGTAGCTGTTGATGTAGAAAAGATAGGCACTCCTTCTGAAGCCGAAGTTATGCCAGGCAAAATAACCAAGTTCGACGAAAAGAAAAAGCTTGGTCTCATCAAAGGTGCCGACGGGAACGATGTCTTCTTCCCATTCTCAGCCTTAACTGAAGAAACCATGGCAAACCTTGCTATTGGTCTTGACGTTCTTTACGAAACCAAGACCATAACTGGTCTTGACGATAATGCAGCCTCACAGGCTATCAGAGTCCGTCTCCGCAAAAAGAAAAAATGAATGAGGCCTTCGGCCTGTGAATGAATCGGCTTCGCCGATTATGAATGATTTGCTTCGCAAATATGAATGAAGCTACGCTTATGTTTTTAATACGCTTCGCTAAACAGACTTGTTGGTTTTGTGCTGCTTCATCTGTCATTATCCTGTTATCCGTTGCAATAACTCCTGCAGAGTTTCTCTGAGCAGAGAGCCAGTCGAAGCAGTAGAAACGAAAACAAAAATTGTGAGTTAGAGGTCGGCAGAGAGTAGGTTAAAGCAGTAGAAACCAAAAGAAATAATTATGCATTATGAATTATGCATTATGAATTAAATATTGAAACACACTTTATACTTGCTTGGTATTGAAACACTTAGCCCATAAGTCGGTATACATATTAGCCGTGGCTTCTAATGAATAATCAGCCATTATGCGAGCCTTAGTTTTTCTAGAGAAGGCTTCATATTCTTCAGCGTTTTGCAATATACCCAGCACAGCGTCAGCAAGAGCTTTCGGATTCTTAGCCGGAACAACCTTCCCAGCATCGCCAATAATAGTCCTGGTTTCGCCAACATCAGTACCAATACATGGAGTGCCAACCGACATTGCTTCTGCAACAACATTCGGAAAAGCCTCCGAAGCAGACGCAGAAATCAGTAGGTCAGCGGCCGCCATCAGTTCTTTCACATCGCTTCGCTGACCAAGTAAAATACAATTATTCCTGACGTTGTTTTTATCAAGCAACCCAAGAAGCTCTTCATTTGAAGCATCAAGATTTTTCCCGCACAGCATGAAGGTTACATCAGGCATTTTTCTGGCAATCAGGCCCGCTGCGGCTGCAAAATTCGGGAAATCCTTTTCCTTGCAATAACGGCCAACAACAATAACAAGCTTATTATTAACAGGAACAGACAACTCGTTAATGCAACGCTGCCTTTCATCTGCTCTTGAAAGATTTCCGACCACAAAACCGTTTGGAATCACACGCAGTTTAGCTTCCGGATAACCAATGGCAATATGGTTCTTCTTTGCAATATCAGAGCATGTTACAACAGCACTAGGCGCAAGCCATGCAAGAAAACCACCGCAATAAGCAGAGAAACGGGTTTTCCAGGAACCAGTCCAGGGGTCATTGTGCCTGATATTGTTTACAACAGGTATATCCTTGAAAAAGCAGTGTAAAGCATTAACAAGATTGTTCGAATGATACATCCAGGTCTGAATGAGCTGCGGCTTCAGGGATTTTATTGTATTAACCAGTCTGCCAACATTAACCGGATTCAAAAAAGCCATTACGTTTCTTGTCAGACCTAAGGTCTCAACGCTAACACCAGCATTCCTAAAATCATCTGCCAAAGAGCCTTCTTCAAACAAAGTCAGTATTCGATGCTCAAAACCATCTTTGTTTATCAAAGAAAGCAGATTAAGCATGGTTCTTTCTGCTCCGCCAACGTTCAGATCGCCAACAACATGAAGTATCACTGGTCTATCGCATTTAAAACCAGTTTCGGAAGCCCTTAAATGGCTATTGTATAAGCTAGCGATTATTCTTTCAGCTCTTGCTTTCCAGGTAAATCTGCTTTTCAGAACTAAATAGGCATTATCGCTCAGAAATTTGCGTAACTCAGGTTGTTCCAGCAAACTATCAAGAGCCTTAAGCCATTCGGTAATATTGTCGCAACCCGCAAGCAAAGCTGTTTTTTCATTCCTGAGAATACCATGAAAGCATGGCATGTCAGAAACTATCATCGGCTTCCTGGTTCCCATATATTCAAAGACCTTTAACGGCGACATCCATTGCGACAAGTCGCGCTTTTCGTTGTCTTCCGAATAAACCTGCTGCTGATAGGGCGCCAGCAGAATATCACATTCATTATAAAACCCAGCCAGTTCAGATGGTTTTATAAAGCCTCTGAATTTAAGGTTAGGAAAAGGCCACCGCTGCTTCATCAGACTAATCTGCTCTTCAGTGCCACCTGCAATAATGAAATTAATCGAAGGCCTTTCTTCAGCTAACTTCGCTATTATTTCGATACCTTTGCCAATATACAAACTACCAGCATAACCAACGACAGGGGTGTTATCTGATTTTTTTACCGAATCAGCGAAATCAAAGAAAGTTTCTTCCGCACAATCAGATTCAATAATTATCTTTTCCGGGTGATTGGCAAATACATCAAAGTTCTTTCTGTAATAATCATATAACGCTTGATTTATAACCACCAGACCCGCAAAGTTTGGCTGCTTGAACAGATATTCCTCCAATTTTTTACGGCCATATGATGGCGAAGCATGACTTTCATAAATTATTGGTTTATTAAAAAAATTACAAAATAGCAAAGCATAGAGATTGCGACCATAGAATAAATCAAAAGAACATCGAAAGGTTTGTAATTTTTTAAATGACACGCGTTGTAATTTTAAAACTGACAACAAAATTTTAAAACCATATTCCAAACCAGCCCAAAACCTGGCCTTCAGCCTGCAATTCACAAGCTTTATACCAAAATCAGCCTTAGTGCCGTAATATTCTCTTATGGCAGTATTATTCAGCCTTTCAGCAGCATTATCAGGCATTCTGCCAAAAAGAATAACAGAGTGACCCAGTCTGGCAAAGGCGTCACTCATGCGCATGACCTGAACGCTGTTAGCCTTCTGTGAAGGCAATACTGAACTAGATAAATTAGCTATTAACATACCTAGATTATAGCACAGCAAGCCCCAAGCCGAAAGCTAGAAGTCAGAAAGCCAGAAGCCAGAAAGCCAGAAGCTAGAAGCCAGAAAGCCAGATATATTCTATAGCAGTGGATGTATAAGGATGATTTTATACGCTGTTAGGTTTTGGCTGTTGGCCGAGAAAACAGCGCCGCCAGACAGAAGCTATCAACCGAGAGAGCAGACAAGTTTGCCGCCCCTGCGAGGCCTTCCTCCTTTGAGGGGGTAGGTGGCAGGCGTAGGGTGACGGATGAGGGAGCAGGACCAAACCAAATATCGTCTTCTAGGCCCGCAGGGCCGCCCTCCTAGCGCCAGCGCCCTATAGCCGCAGGCGACCCTTCTAGCGAAGCGCCCTTAAATAACTGTGCATTAAATATTCGGCACCATGGCTTCGCCGTCTGAGCAGCCTACTGCTGGCCATGATGGCTTCTGAAGCTTCTTTCTTGAAGGTCTGCCTTCATCAGAACTGCTTGCATTGTTATTCTGGTTTTCTGATATCTTTATTATCAGACGTTCCAGACGCTTAATTCTGACATCCTGTTCTGATACCTTTGCCTTTAATTCAGCATTTTCATGTGTCAGGTAATCAAATCTTTCTTCATCTTCTTCATCTTTTTCTGCAACAACCTTGTAAACTGGCTGCTGAGGCTTTCTGTCAACATGACCGAAAGCAAAGTTAATAGAAGCATTGACCATGTTATCGTCACCGCCGGCATTGGCACCGACACTGTAGACAACATCAGGAGACGGTCTGTAGAATACGCCCACAGCGGCTGCAGACTTGCCGTGAAGATTACCATAGCCGATACCGCCGCACCACTTAACATCCTTATCACTGTCGATAGGTCTGAGACTTGCAAGAGCAGCCGCGCCTGCACCGACACTGTTGATCTTGTTGTCCAGTTTGTTGAGGTTCTGGTTAATCTGATTCATTTCCATAGCGCCAGCAGAGTTGTTGGCAACGTAATCTTTCATCTGGGCATAGTTTACGGCATCACTATCTTCTGTGCCTTCAGCCACGTTCTGGATTCTGCGCTTCTTTTCCTTAGTGCCCACGGAAACAGTGTCGTTGGCATAGGTCTTTGAGCCTTCACCCAGAGCAACTGCGTTATCGTGTTCAACAACAGCATTGTTACCAAGAGCAACAGAATTTTTGCCACTTACAGTGCTATTGCTACCCACAGCAATGCTGTTTTCTTTGGTTACCTTGCTCTTAGTGCCCATAACAAAGCTACCTGCGCCGCTGACATTACTGTTATTACCAATAATAAAGCTGCCTGCACCGCTGATATTATTGTTGTTACCAATAGCATAGGCATTATCAGCCTTGATGTAAGTCGGGTCACCAAAGGCGCCTGAATTATTGCCGTTTATTTCGTGACCATAGCCGATAGCGATGGAATTGGTTCCGTAAACCTTGTTTCCGCTACCAATAGCCATTGTTACAGAGCCTGAACCGTTGGCGATATTGCCAGAACCGATTGTAATACAGCCATTACCGTCTGATACGTTCTGAGCGGTAGAAATCATACCCATATCCTG
>JAZUDR010000107.1:0-2839 GCA_045639725.1 Candidatus Avigastranaerophilus sp.
ATGGTTACTGGTCTGATAATAAGTATGCTCAGGTTAGAAAATTTGTTGAAAAGAATAATTTAAATAAAATAAATATACACACATCAGGTCATGCTTGTGTAGGTGATTTGCAGACCTTTGTGAAGAACATAGGTTCTCCACGTATTACGCCAATTCACACTTTTCAGCCAGAAAAATATTCTGAGATTTTCCAGAATATTGAAAAGCACAGTGATAATGAATGGTTTAGCTTGTAAGTAAAATAAAAAAACATTTAATTCTTTAACGACACGATATGTCGTTTTTGTTTGTTACTTTGAAGAAGCTATAAACAAATCTCAGCGAAAAATTGTGCTAACAATTAACTCTTTGTTAGAAAACCGAAATAGGCTGTCGGCTTATAGCAGGTTATGGTTACGAAACAGTGCGAAATATATAGGAGAAAGGGTATGGCACGGCAATTGCATAATGATTCCCAAACAGAAGAAAACTTGTATATTATTTTTAAAAATCGTGATTATAAGATAATTATCGGACAAGTATGGATAGAAATTTTTACTATAGATCCTGTTCTAGGGAAAATATCTCATAAGCTTATTAACTCATTTAATGAAGAACAGATAACCGAAAATATTTCATACTGGTGTGGTTTGATTAATCTGACTATTGACTGGATTGATGCGAACAAAAAATTAATAAAACATCTTACAGATACAATTAGCGAGAATAAGATAACTCTATACTCGGATATTGGTGATACAGAATTTTTCAATAGTCTTAGAAATTATGATGAAAACATTTATGATATAGCTGAAAACTATATTTTAAGCCGTGCTGAGGATGTTTATTTCCAAAAGAATAATATAGCAGACAATTTATAACTTAGTATTCATGGATGTTTTGGGCTTTTTATCAATCTAATTCAATTATTAGGAAATAATTATGTCTTTTTGTAATTTTGTTCATTTGCATACTCATAGTCATTATAGTCTGTTGGATGGTGCTGCATCTGTTAAAGGTATCGTTGAGGCTGCTGCAGCATACAAGATGCCTGCTGTATGTATTACAGACCATGGCAATATGTTTTCCTGCATAGAACTGTATCAGGCCGCTTTGAAGAAAGGCTTGAAACCAATATTCGGATTTGAGGCATATATTACCCCAGGCAAGAGAACAGAACGAGAACCTAAGATGCCTTTATTTCATCTTGTTTTATTAGCACAGAATATGACTGGCTACAAGAATCTTCTTAAACTGGCATCTATTGGTTATACCGAAGGTTTTTACCGAAAGCCCAGAATTGATTATGAATGTCTTGAACAATATTCTGAAGGTTTAATTGGCTTGGGCGCCTGCTTGAAAGGCGAAATTCCGCAGGCTTTGCTGAATAACGATAAAGCTAAGGCAGTTGAAATTTTAAAAAGATATCAGAAAATATTTGGCACAGAAAATTTCTATGTGGAAATTCAGAATCACGGTATAGCAGACCAGATTAAGATTTTGGAACCATTGGTTGAACTGGCTAGAGAAAATAATGCGCCTATTGTTGCAACGAATGATAGTCATTATTTAAAACCTGATGACTGGGAAACTCAGGAAGCATTGCTTGCTCTTGGAACTAATACCACTCTTGATGACCCAAAGCGTTTTAGGTTTCAAAGTCATGAGTTTTATTATAAATCGCCGGAAGAAATGAGTGATTTATTTTCAAAATGGCCTGATTCTATAGAAAATACTGTTAAAATTGCTGACCGTTGCAATGTACAGATTCAGATGGGCAAATCTATTCTGCCAGAATTCAAAGTGCCGGAGGGAATGACTGCTTCGAGCTATCTAAGACAGCTCTGTGTTGAAGGTATAAAGCGTAGATATGGCGAACATCCTTCAAATGAAGTATTGGAAAGATATGAATTTGAAATGGGAACCATAGAAAAAATGGGGTATCCTGCGTATTTTCTGATTGTTTATGATTTTATTAACGAAGCAAGGAAAATGGGGATACCAGTAGGCCCAGGCAGAGGTTCTGCTGCTGGTTCTATTGTTTCTTATCTTTTAGGTATAACAGATATATGTCCTATTAAATATGACCTCCTTTTTGAACGTTTTCTTAACCCGGATAGAATCAGTATGCCTGATATAGACGTTGATTTCAGCGATGAAGGCAGACCGAAAGTTATTGAATATGTTCAGAAAAAATACGGCAAAAAACGTGTTTCACAAATTATTACATTTAATTTTATGTTGGCAAAAATGGCTATTAGAGATATGGGCCGTGTTCTTGGAATGCCATTAGATAGAATAAATGAAATAGCAAAATTAGTCCCGGAAAAACCTGGGACACATCTTAAAAGCTGTTTAACAGAGGTTCCGGAACTAAAAGAATTATACAAAAATGGCACTCCGGAAGAAAAGAATTTATTGAAATTAGCTAGCAATGTTGATGGCTTAGCAAGACATACTGGTGTCCATGCCTGTGGCATAATTATTTCCGCAATGGATTTAGACGAGGTTTCACCTTTATATGTAGATCCTAAGGCAAAAATAGGTGAATTAAATCTTGTTGTTTCTCAGTATGAAAAGCATGCTGTTGAAGATATCGGTCTTTTGAAAATGGACTTTTTGGGGCTTAAAACATTAACTGTTCTGCAGAATGCTGTAAAAAATGTGAAAATAACTAGAAACCTGGAAGTTGATTTGGAACACCTTGATTTTGAAGATCCTAAGGTTTATCAGCTTTTACAGAAGGGGTTAACTCTAGGCGTTTTTCAGCTTGAATCAACTGGCATGAGAGGCTTGCTTAAAAAGCTTTTGCCAGACAGATTTACGGATATAATAGCACTTCTTGCAATGTATAGACCAG
>JAZUDR010000108.1:0-19890 GCA_045639725.1 Candidatus Avigastranaerophilus sp.
TACCCCCTTTGAAAAAGGGGGTCTTAGGAATAAGTAGATATCAGAGGTATCTGGTTGCGATTAGTTCGATGGTGTTGGAGGCATTCATGCTATCGATTGCTGCGTTGATTTTATTCAGCAATTCCTGATTGCCTTTCTTTACCGCAATCGCATATTTTTCTGACAGGAAGGCTTCGTTATCTTCTACAATAACAAGTCCCTTGTTTTCGGCAATGTAATTCTTGGCAGTAGCAGAATCAATAACAACTACTTCACACTTACCGTTTAAAAGTTCCATTACGCATTCAGTGCCAGTCTTAAAGGATATCATTGATTTTTCAAAGCCAAGCTTTTTAATACAGGTCTGACCAGTATAACCATGAACAACAGCGATTGTCTTTCCATCCATATCGGCTGCCTTCTTGATATCAGAGCCTTCTTTTACAATCATTACCTGAGTGGCATTATAATATGGCTTAGAAAAATCTACTGCTTCAGCGCGTTCGTCAGTCACGGTCAATCCAGCTATAGCAGCGTCAATCTGACCATTCTGAAGAGCAATAAGAATTGAATCAAATTCCATATTTGAAATTTCGATTGTCTTGCCAATAGCTTCAGTAATGTTCTTTGCAATAGCAATATCAATACCGTCAAAATTAGATACTATTCCTTTTGAAGAATGGAATTCGAAGGGTGGGAATTCAGCATTGGTGCCAAATACCAGCTTTTCAGAATTATTTTTACTATTGTCACAGCCAGTCATAACAACAGCAATAACAGCAATCATTACAGTGAAAATCAAAATTTTATTTATAACTTTATCCATCTTATTCTCCTTAGTTAAGGCTGTCTGAATACTCAGACAGCGGGTTAGCAGTCAAGGAATTATAAAACCTTGCTTAAGAAGGATTTTGTGCGTTCCTTCTGAGGATTACCGAAAACTTCCTGGGGAGTTCCCTGTTCAATGATGTTTCCATCGGCCATGAACAATACTCTGGTTGCGACTTCCCTAGCAAAGCTCATTTCGTGGGTAACAATCACCATTGTCATTCCTGTTTTTGCCAGATTCTTAATAACGTCCTGAACTTCGCCGACCATTTCCGGGTCAAGTGCAGAAGTAGGCTCATCAAAAAGAATAACTTCCGGGTTCATAGCAAGACATCTTGCAATAGCAACTCTCTGCTTCTGGCCGCCAGAAAGAGAATTCGGGAATACGCTAGCCTTGTCCTTCAAACCTACTCTCTCGAGAAGTTCCAGAGCTTTCTTGTCAGCTTCTTCCTGAGTCATCTTCTTCAACAGAACAGGAGCCAGAGTGATGTTTTTCTGAACAGTCATATGCGGGAAAAGGTTGAAGGATTGAAAAACCATGCCCATTTTCTGTCTGATCTTATCGATATCAGCCTTTGGGTCTACGATATTTTCGCCATTAACCAGAATTTCGCCAGAAGTAACTTCTTCCAGGCGGTTCAAGCAACGCAGAAAGGTTGATTTTCCAGAGCCAGAAGGGCCTATTACAACGATTACTTCGCCTTTGCTTATGTGTTCGTTGACACCATTGAGAATAGTGAGTTCACCATATTTTTTTACAAGATTATTTACTTGAATCATACAGCAGCTCCTATTGCACCATCAGACTGACGAAGCCTGTCTTCAACCCGTTTCAAAGAAAGGGCCAGAATCTTAATTAACACGTAATAAATAATTGCCGTAGCTATGAGCGGCATAAAAGCAATATAGGTATTGCTTCTAATGAAATCACCAGCTTTTTGTATGTCTACGAGGCCAACATAGCCAACTATTGCTGTTTCCTTTATCAGAACGATAAATTCGTTTGAAAGTGATGGGAATATATTTTTCAGGGCCTGTGGGAAGACAATCTTTGTCATTGTCTGGAACTCACTTAGCCCTAGGGAACGACCCGCTTCGGTCTGACCTTTATCGATGGACTGTATGCCAGCTCTGAATATTTCTGCCACATAAGCGCCAGAATTTATTCCGAATGCAAATGCTGCAATAAGGCATTTATCCAGTCTTACAGAAGCAAAGACAACGAAATAAATAATCATGAGCTGTGTAACAGATGGAGTGCCACGGATAACATCTATGTAAGCATTCGCCAAAAATCTGAGAGTCTTGTTTTTGGACAGATTGCACAAGCAAATGATGAAACCGATGATAATGCCAATGAGGGCAGCAACAACAGAAACTCTAACTGTTACGCCAATGCCGCAAAGCAATGAGTAATAACGATCATCCTGGATGAAGCATTTAACAAATTGACTTTGAAAAGTCGAGAACCAATTGTTCAATGCAGGTCGGTACCTCCTGTATGCATAAAAAATGTTGGCAGATTTTATACGATAAATACATACAGATATCAAGATTAATTTTTATACTTTTTTCTGCTCAAATCTTGCACAGTAAAGGCTGGAGATAGGAGAAGCATAGCAACAGATAACAGGATAAAGACGGATGGAGCAGGCCAAGCAGCCGATAGCAGGCCATTCTTTATACCCTCGGCACTTAAAAAACCTCTGCTTTCCTCTAAGTTACCTAATGCTATGCATTTGTTAGCAGAATAAAATACCTGCCCAATTATCGCATGGCACTTAGCATCGCAAGGAGAACTACAAAGTTCCGAAATACCGAGGCTAAAAAGCTTGGCTGTTTATCTGTCCTCATCCTGTTATCCGTTGCCAATAATTGGGCATTAGGGAATTGCGCAGAACTAGTTGAAGCAGCAGCAAAATTCTATATACTGAAAAATTTGTTGGCGGTGTGAATGGTGGTTTGAGCGACTTCGTCGAAAGAAAGATTTTTAATTTCTGCTATTTTGCTGATAATCAGATTTAAGTAACTGGTTTTGTTTGACGAACCGCGGAATGGCACGGGAGTCTGGAATGGCGCGTCAGTTTCAACAAGAATTCTTTCCATCGGCAAAACTCTGACTGCTTCAACAGTTTTCTTGTTATTTTCGTATGTTACAGCGCCACCAAATGCGAAGTAAGCCCCTAGTTTAAGATACTCTTTTGCAAATTCCGCAGAACCAGTATAACTGTGCAATAAAACACCATAACCCTTAGAAAAAGCACCTTCGGCTTTTAGTATATTCATCGTTTCCTGATTGGCTTCGCGACTGTGAATAATTATAGGCAAACAGCATTCCTTTGCCAGCCTGATCTGCTTTATAAAAATTTCTCGCTGAATTTCTTTCGAAGCCTTCATATCGTGATAATCCAGGCCTATTTCCCCAATGGCTTTAACAAATTCCCGTAAAACAGTGTCGTTAAAAATTAATTCCTTTAATTCTTCTATTTGCTTAATAGCCTCTACTGAAGCATAATCAGGATGTATACCCACTGCTGCGTATATTTTATTTATACCAGTATATTTTTTCGCATGCTCAATAGCCATTAATGAGCTATTAAAATCAAAGCCCACATCAATGGCTGTTCTTGCTAATGCATTGCCATTACTTTTTGTTTCAGAAAATTCCTTGAGCACGTTCTCGCGTTCTTCATCGGAATATAGCTCTGCATTAAAATGCACATGGGAATCGAATAGTTGCATTATTTTTCCTTTTATAGAAGTAGAGTATAAGGTATGTTTCAATAGGCTTTAAGCTTTAAGCTTTAGGCTTTAGGCCAGAAGCGGACTTAGATTGTTTGTTGTTCATATGCGTTTGTTTGGTGCTATGCGAAAGTGGATACGATGTTTCAATAGGCTTTTGGCTTGTAGCTATTGGCCGAGAAAGCAGACCGTTATATTTAATATAAGCAGAGTAGAAGGTATATTTCAATAGGCTTTAAGCTTTAAGCTTTAAGCTTTAAGCTTTAGGCTTTAGGCCAGAAGCGGACTTAGATTGTTTGTTGTTCATATGCGTTTGTTTGGTGCTATGCGAAAGTAGATACGATGTTTCAATAGGCTTTTGGCTTGTAGCTATTGGCTGAGAAAGCAGACCGTTATATTTAATATAAGCAGAGTAGAAGGTATATTTCAATAGGCTATAAGCTATAAGCTATAAGCTATAAGCTATAAGCTTTAAGCTTTAAGCTTATAGCTAGAAGCGGACTTAGGTAGTCTGTAGTTCATATGCGTTTGTTTGGTGCTTTGCGAAAGGTGAATATTTGAATTATTCTTTTAGAGATTCTTCGAGTCGTAGGGACTCCAGGTATAGGATTAGATTTGAACGCATGCTGTCGTTATCAAAAAACAATGTAGCCAGAGCAAAATATAATTGTTTTTCTTTGTCTGTATTATTTATATATGGGGTTAAAATAGACTCATCTGTAAAAAGAAAAGATGAACCTCTGACGCTATTTTCTCCGCAGAAGACTTCTGCAAAATTATAATAATCTCTATTGGCAACAAGGTATTTATCGCCTACAAAAGTAATTTTATAAGAATCATTGTATTTTGTGCCTGTAAAAATGGTTTCACTAGTGTCAGCCTTTATAGTCCACAAAAGATTTCTATTATTTCCATTGCCTTCCTGATACTCATAAATATCAATGTTTTTGCCATCTAAGCTTTGTTTTACTGTTGCGAATTTAATTTTTGAAAGATTTGTCTCTGACTCGTCATTGGTTTTTATATAGTAATAAACCCTAGAAATATAGTTTTCATCGCTTTCTGAAGATTCTTCTGAAAATACTGTTTCTGTAACAGGAAAAAGACCTGGCTTAATTTGGTATTCTATCCACGATAAAGTAACTGGGAAAATTAAAATGCCGTTAAAATTGATAGGACCTTTTATGGGCTCTTCTGGCAATTGCTGCCCAACAATATCTAATCTTTCTTTTTTTATTGTTTTAAGAACCGAGTTGCCCAATTCCACTGTAGGAACCAAAACTCTATCAGCAGTTTTATGCATACCATTGCGTCTTTTAAATGACGCTCTGTTTGGTTTTGCTACAATTGGCTCATTAACTTTTTCTACGTCTGGAACTGTTGCTTCCATGGGAATTTCGTCTATATGGTTTCCAGTTTGGTTGGTATTTCTGAAAACCCTGTTATTCTGTGGTTGGGCAGATTCTTTTTTTGCAGAAACCAAACCATTCTGATTTTGATGTTCGTTCATTATCGCTTTAATATCTAACTTACAGAAAATCCAACTGGCAATTGCCACACAGGAAAGAATGAAAAAAGTCAGGAAAGACCTTTTACCGGCTTCCTGCTCTTGCCCATGTTTCGTATAATCTAAGCGATGATTTTCGTATTTGTCCATGACTTAATTATACAAATAACAAGAAATTATTTCAATTAAGGCCGTTTCGCGGCTCTAGTAGTCTCTGCTGCTTCGATCGAGTCGGTGCTATTTCTAATGCATAATGCATAATTTTTTGTTTAGTTTCTGCTGCTTCAACCAGGTCGGTGCCTATTTCTAATTGAGAATGGAGGATTGAGGATTATTTGGGCAAGATAACTAGACAGACTAGATACTAAATCGTCTAGTGACTAGACAAAATTTCATCTAGTCACTAGACGAAATTTTTGTATTGTGTCATAATATATACAGAGGTGATATTTATGACAATACCTATAAATATTGATGATTTAATTAATCGCAGGATAGTAGAATCAAATAGAGTCGAATTTAAAAGTGGCTTTAATCCTAATACAATAATTCATTCTATATGCGCTTTTGCCAATGATATAGACAATATGGGCGGGGGGTATATTGTTGTTGGGGTTGAAGAAGAAAATGGTTCTCCAAAATTTCCTGTAAAAGGTATTGAACAAAAGAAAATAGACAGTATTCTGAAAGAACTTGTAGGCTATTGCCATTGTATAGAACCTTTATATAATCCTATTGTAGAACCAGTGCTATATCACGATAAGTATCTTATCGTCATTTGGATTCCAGGTGGCTATGGACGCCCTTACAAAGCTTCTAAGGACGTTTTTAATGATAAAACAAACAAATACTACTATATCAGAAAATTTAGTAGCACTTTGATTGCTTCGCCAGATGAAGAAAAAGAATTATTCTATATATCATCAGATATTCCATTCGATGATAGACCAAACCTGTTAGCAGAAGTTGAAGACTTAGATATAGAACTTTTAAGAAAACACCTGAAAGAAATCAATAGTGATTTGTATGAATATTCCTTAAATAAAAGCTTATTGCAACTGGCTACAGATATGCAACTTGTTTCCGGACCTACTGAACGCATAAAACCGTTAAATGTTGGTATTTTGATGTTTTCAGAAAAGATTGAAAAATATTTTAAGTATGCAAAAATTGAAATTGTTGATATTCCAGATCCGACAGGAAACGGTATGTCTGAAAAAACCTTCTCTGGTCCGATACAAAGGCAACTGACAGATGCGCTTTCTTATATAAAAAACTGTGTCTTGAAGCAAATCACATTTAAAAAACCCAATAAAGCAAAAGCAATAAAATATTTTAATTACCCTTATGCTGCTGTAGAAGAAATTCTTTCTAATGCTGTTTATCATCGTTCTTATCAGGTCAGAGAACCCATTCAGGTCAGAATAACAACTGACAGCATGGAAATTACAAGTTATCCTGGTTTTGACAGAAGCATTAGTGATGAAGCTATAAAAAAATATGATTTAAGAGCAAAAATATATAGAAATCGAAGAATTGGCGATTTTCTAAAAGAATTAAAGCTTATTGAAGGAAGAAATACGGGTTTCCCTAACGCTTTTAAGGCATTAAAAGCAAATGGTTCTCCCATGCTAAAATTTGAAATGGATGCTGAACGCCAATATTTATCGGTAACAATACCGATTAATAAACATTTCATAAACAATAAACAAAGCAAAGATATAGATTATGAATCAAAAATAATTGGATTATTAAAAAAACAACCTCTTTCGCTGACAGAATTAGCAAAAGCTTTGGGTTATAAGGGGATTTCCCAGCGTCTTAGAAATTCCATAGATAATCTTATTTCCAAAAACATAATAATAAAAGTCCTTGATAAATCCGGCAAACCCAAGCTCAGCATTCATCAATAATGAAAATATCTGCTGCTTCGACCGGGTCGGTGCCTAATTACCTCTTCCACCAGTTCTGGTTGAAAAACAACCTCCGTATATCTTATGACACAATACAGCAAAATCGTCTAGTTGATTTGGGGTAAGATTTTATTATAAAATCAGTAATGCGCTTGTTAGGCGCGTGAATGGAGAAAAAACAATGCATCACACATATAAAACAAAGGGCACATGCTCTTCCATGATAGAATTTGATTTAGAAGAAGGTAACATCGTAAAGAATATTGTCTTCTATGGTGGATGTAATGGTAATCTGAAGGCTATCAGCAAATTGGTTGACGGGATGACTGCCCAGAAGATTTCTGAAATGCTCAAAGGAAATACCTGCGGACCGAAGCCAACATCATGTGCTGATCAACTGGCTATAGCAGTAATGAGAGCTGTAGAAAGAGAAACCGAAAAAGCCTGATTTAGCAACGGATAACAAGGATAACAACGGATGGAACAGCCAAGCAGGCCGATAAGCAGACCTTTTTTTCGCCTCGATTATAGATAGTCTGTGATTTTCTCTATGAAGCTTTTCTGCTCTGCTGTGTTAGCAGAATGTTTGGATAATCACTGATAAATAACAGGCAATAACCTCATTCTTTTGATTGGGCTGTAGTCAGAAGTTCTTCGATTCTTAGAGATTCCAGATATAAAGCTAATTTGGAATGCAGGTTATTGATATCAAATAACATTGTAGCGATAGAGAAGTATAATTGTTTTTCTTTGCCCACACCTATTTTATAGGGAGCTGAAATAGACTTATTTGTAAAAACCAAGGATGAAGCTCGAACAAACTTTTCATCGCAAACAACTTCAGCAAAATCAGAACCATCATTATAAGTAACAAGATATCTACCATCGCTAAGAGTTACTTTATAAACATCGTTGCTTTTTGCATCAGTAAAGAATGTTGCACCTTCTTCAGCCTTTATAGACCAACAAAGTTTTCTATTGTTCACATCACTATCAGAATACTCATAAAGTTCAACGCTCTTGCCATCTAAGCTTTGTTTAACGGTAGCACATTTAACCTTACTGAATCTGGGTTCTGATTTATTATTCATTTTCAGGTAATAATAATCTCTAAAAACATAGTTTTCTTCGGTTTCAGAGGAAGTTTCAGAAATTAATGTTCCGAAGATTGGTAGAGCAGGCCTTATTATAAAGTCTATCCATGACAAATTAATTGGTAAAATCAAAGTGCCATTTAAATAGAAAGGCGCTTTTATAAGTTCTTTTGGGCGTTGCTGTCCAATAAAAGCCAATTTTTCTTTTTCTATATCACTAGAAGTAGCTTTGTCAGCTTCTTTTGAAGAAACAGAGGATTTCTTGTCTTTTTCATCCATATGATTCTGGTCATCAATAGACGGCTTAGAAGCTTTTTCAGCGAGTCTCACCGGCTTTTCTACAGATTGTTCTACAGACTCAGGCAAAGGAACTTCCATAGGTGTATCATCTACATGATTCCTGGTTTGCTGAGTATTTCTGAAAAATCTGCTATTCTGTGGTTTATTTGATTGTTTTTGGGTTGCAACAAAAACATCCTGATTCTGTGTTCTGCTCGCTATTTCTTTAATATAATTCTTATAGAATTGCCAACCCGCAAATGCCACACAAGAAAGTATAATTAAAGTCAGAAAAGCTCTTTTTTTGCTTTCCAACTCCTGACTGCGCTTCGTATAGTTCAATTGATGATTTTCATAGTTGCTCATAGGTTTAATTATATTGATTAGTCAGTAAAAAAGCAAGACTCTGCCGCTAAGCAGCAGTTTTTCACGCCCACAGGGCTTTGTGTTATAATATGTCTGAAAAAAAATAATCTTTTTTTTGCAGGAGTTGATTTATGAAAAAAATCAATAATATATTTGCAGTTGCCATGATGGTGCTGGGGGTTAGTTCCAGTGCTTTTGCCATCAACGAAAAGCAGAATTTCAGAAAAGAATACAACGAAATAAAGACCTATGCGGAAGAATACATTCCAAAGGCCATAGAATCAGATTTCTGCGTTGCCAAGTTTGAAGCACAGGAAGTATTTTCAAGAATAGATGGTCTGCTGAACAAGGTTTATAAATATTTAAAAAATACTAAGGACCAGAAAGCATTTGATCTGATAAAAATCGAACAGCGCAAATGGATCAACGACAAGGAAGCAGATGCTAAACTGGCTTCAAAAACCAAGAATGACGACAGACGTGAACAGGTTTATGAACAATACCGTGTTTATAATGAATACACCTTCAAGAGATGTAGCGAACTGATAGACATGGTAGAAGACAATATCAATGCTCCTGAAGAAAACAAATCAACAGCAGAAAAAGCCTATGAAAAATTTTCAAACGAAATAGCAGGTATTGAACGCTATGCAAAGAACGTTTATGCAGACGAAACTCTGAATCAGCATGAAATCAACCACACAAGCGAATTTATTTCAAAAAAATGGGCTGCTCTCATGGAAGAAATGGTCGGTCATTTAAAAACCTCTCTTGATGCCAAGAGCGCAGAAAACCTGAAAAAAGCACAGGAAGAATATAAAAAGCTTGCAGAAGCAACAGCCAACGCACAGGCTAATGAATGGGAAGGCGGCAGCGGCTACAGCATGGCATTATACGGCGCTTATTCAGATTTCTGGGAAAAGAGATGCAAAGCATTACTGGAAGACGTTAAGAATAATTCCTTTGCATATGACGATACACCAGCCCCTGAAAAAGAAAATAATGCAATGTATACAACAAAATATGCTTTTATCGAAGCTGAAGAAACCGACCGTGACAATCGCTTCGGGAACTCCAAAGACAATGCGGCATATTTAAAAGAAACTCAGAATATATTTGCAAAATGGGATACTCTTTTGAACGATGTCTACAAACATCTTAAAGAAACCCTTGATGCAGAAACCTTCGAAATAGTAAAGAAAGCACAGAGAAACTGGATTAAAGAAAAAGAAGAAGCTTCAACAAAAGCGCGCAGCGAAAGCCGTGGCGGAAACGCAGACCTTTGCGCTGTAGTTTCGGATACAGACTTAACCAAAGAAAGAATTAAAGCCCTAATAGAATTAGTAGAAGATTAAATTACTGTTCAGGATGCTCTAATGCATAAAGCCTGCATTCATTAAAAATACAGTATTTTATTTCATAATTATAATCTCTGAGCAATAAAACATTGGGAACTGCAGACATATATCTGCAGTTCTTTTTTACGTCTGTAGCAGAAAAAGAACCTACTGTTTCCCAAGAATCATTGCCAGTAAAATAACTATATTCACAATAAAAAGTATTTTCCTGTGTGTTTTTTTCTGAGGTTACACAGCGGCCAAGAAGGTCTTTTTTAATCATATTAGTAATTAAATAATTATTCTTATCGTTTTCTTTGGCCTGAAATTTATATTTAACCTTTCCGCTATCATTACGAAAAGCGACTTCGCCGTTATCAAAGGACATAACCCCAATATACCTGTTATTGAAAAACCTGATTTGAAACCCCTTAGGTAATGGCAAGAACTTCACCACAGGGTATTGTTTCTTTTCCATATCAGTCAATATATAAGCCCTGCTGCCATCACCCAAAGTAATACTGCGAATAATCAGATTCAGCTTTCTATCACCTAAACTTGTGTCGTAAAAGCTTAATAAATGTTCCCCAAAGCTTTTTTCAAAAAACTGACAAACTAACATGTTATCAACAACAGTAGTTCCAACAGATTCATTGTCGGTTTCAAACTTAGACTTAGACAAAACATCCTTCAGTTCGTGCTTTTCTTCCAGTCTCAACAATTCAAGGAATAAAACTTGTCTTAAATCTATTTCCACATTATCCAAAATCATGACTGCCGGTGAATAAATCAATTGTTTTTCCACTTTTTTATCCTTATAGGATATAAACATTGATTTACACGGATAATCAAATTTCTGTATTTCCAATACATCTTTTGTTGTATAGCACTGAAGTTGGGCGAACAATATCACATCATCCTCATAAAACAAATAAGTATTTCCAGCTAATTCTATTTTGTATGTGGTATCGCCTTTAAGACTGTGATGAATTAAGAAAATAGCTTCATTTTCCTTTTTTACTTCCCAAAGCAATCTCTGTGGACTATTCGATTTATTGGAGAAGAATACTTTAAAACCAGGCTGTTCCTGTTCGTTCTCCATGACAGTAAACTTCTTTGTTGTATTACCAACATTGTATTGTCTTATTTTTTCGAAATCAGCCCCATCAATGCTGTTAGCCTTTATTGATACAGTTGCTTTTGTCTCTGGATCAATGCGCATTATTTCAGTCAGACTTACTGGACAGATATATTGTTTATCTAAGGTCGTAAAGCATGGAAGATAATTGTTTTCGACAGCATTTTTATCTGGTATTGCTTCCTGTGTATTTTCAGAAACTACCTCTAATGTGACAGAAGCCGTTTGAGTTTCTGATGCAATTTCAAAAACTGTTGAAGCATTAACAACTTCAGAACAGGCTTCTACAGTAGCAGACGAAATATTATCATTTGAAACAGGCAGATTACTTTCAGAAGCGATATTGATTTCTGATGCTACAACAGCATCTGCAGAAGCTATTTCTGTTTCCGACGCAACATCAACGCTTACAGAGGCTATTTCTGTTCCAGATGCAATAGCAACATCGATAGAAACTGTTTCTGATTCTGAGGCAACAGCAATATCTACAGGGGTTGTTTCTGATTCAGAAGCTACAGCAACATTATTGGTAGAATTTTCAGAAAAATCTATTTTATTATCAGTTACTATTTCTTTTTTTATTGGTTCTTCCTGCTTTGCTTCAGCAGGCTTCTTTGCAGTAGCCTTTACAGAATCAGCAGGTTTGCTGGAAGAATTATTTTCAGGCTGTTTGCTGTTTTGAGAAAACTGCTGTTTAAGATTCTGTATATAATTATCTATAGCAGGGCAGCATTCTCTAACAATAAAACCGAAGCAGCACAAAAAAACAACAGCCATAATAGTCAGCATCATGTTAGTTCTGCTACTTGATATCTGACCTTCTTTAGTATAGTTCTGTGAATGATTTGTATATTTATCCATATCTAAAAGTATACATATTAATCATAAATTCATCAATCACATAAATAAAAAAAGCTCCCCGAAGGGAGCCTTTTTTATATATTAGAAATCAGCTTAGTCTGCAGATTCTTCCTTAGCAGGAATTCTTACAACAGAGATGAGTCTGTCGTCGCCATCTAGAGTAATGAGTTTTACTCCGCTGGTAGCGCGACCAGTTTCTCTGATCTTGTCTGCATCGAGTCTGACAACCTTACCGGTAGTAGTGACAATCATAAGTTCATCGCCTTCAAACATGCGCTTGATAGCAAGAACCTTACCGGTCTTTTCAATTATCTTCATGTTAGTAACACCCTTGCCACCACGATGAGTTACGCGATAGCTATTGATGTTAGTCTGCTTGCTTAAACCAAGTTCAGAAACAGTGAGAAGAGTTCCAGCGTATCTTACGTAGGTATCCTGAGGAACATTTTCGTCACCTTCTTCAACCGGGTCAGCATCATCTGTTACTGTTTCTGGCAATACTTCGGCAGCGCCTTCTACAGGAACAATGCCCAATTCACCCTGTAGAGCATCTGTAGCCTTAGAGAAGACTTCCATACCGATTACAGCATCATCCTGGTCTCTGAAAGCAATAGCCTTAACGCCACGGGCTGCGCGGCCCATAACTCTGACTTCGCTTTCCGGGAATCTGATAGCATAGCCGTTTCTAGTAGCGATAACAACCTGTTCACCGCCAACAACCGGTTTAACAGCAATCAGTTCGTCGTTTTCATCAAGCTTCAAAGCAATGATACCCTTGGCTTTTGGCTTAGAGAAGTCTGAAAGCTTGCACATCTTAGAAATACCGTTTCTGGTAACCATGAAGAGTCTGCGGGTTTCATCGAATTTCTTGATTGGCAGAACAGCAGTGAGTCTTTCGCCTTCCTGGAACTGAAGCAGGTTAACGATTGCACGTCCGGTGGCCTGTTTGCCGCCTTCAGGAATCTGATACCCCTTTATCCAGTGAACCTTACCGATAGAAGTGAATACCATCAGGTAAGAGTGTGTTGTAGCCAGGAACATATGTTCTACAACGTCTTCGTCTTTGACGTTCATAACATTGCTGCCCTTACTGCCGCGGCTAATCTGTCTGAAGGAAGCTGGAGACATACGTTTGATATAACCATTCTTTGTAAGAGTGATAATGATGTCTTCTTCCTGCATGAGGTCTTCAGCATCAAGCTTTTCTGCTTCTGCTGCAGCAATCTGGGTTCTGCGGGCATCAGCAAATCTGGTCTTGATATCATTAAGTTCGCCTTCGATAATTTCCATTACCTTGGCTTCTGAAGCAAGGATTTCCTTCAAGGAAGCGATGAGTGCTAAGGTTTCGTGATATTCGGCAACAATCTTGTCGCGTTCCAAACCTGTCAAGCGCTGCAGTCTCATATCGAGGATTGCCTGTGCTTGTCTGTCTGAAAGTGAGAAGTTGTCCATCAAGCCCTGTTTAGCAACAGCCGGGTCTTTTGATTCCTTAATAAGCTTGATTACTTCATCAAGATTATCAAGAGCAATAGTCAAGCCTTCCAAGATGTGGGCTTTTTCTTCAGCCTTATTCAAACGGAACATGGTTCTGCGGCGAATAACTTCGCGGCAGTGGTCAAGATAATGTTCCATAAGTCTCTTGATGTTAAGAACAACTGGCTTATTCTTAGAGAGAACCAGGTTGATAACACCAAATGTGGTCTGCATCTGAGTGTGCTTGAAGAGCTGATTAAGAATAACTTCTGTATTAACACCCTTGCGAAGTTCGATGCAAACACGCATACCTTCACGGCTTGATTCATCGCGGAGGTCTGTAATACCATCGATGCGCTTTTCCTTAATAAGGTCAGCGATAGAAGCAACCAATCTGGCTTTGTTAACCTGATATGGAAGTTCCTTGATAACGATGCGGTCACGACCCTTGTTGAATTCTTCGATTTCGGTGACGGCTCTGATTGTGATACTGCCACGACCAGTCTTGTAAGCAGAAATAATACCGTCACGACCCATGATAATACCGCCTGTTGGGAAGTCAGGACCTGGTATATAATTCATGATTTCTTCGATAGAGATTTCTGGATTGTGGATTAATGCAACCAGACCATCGATTACTTCGCCAAGATTGTGAGATGGCATATTAGTAGCCATACCAACAGCAATACCGGAAGAACCGTTAACGAGCAGGTTCGGAAACTTACTTGGAAGAACTATCGGTTCATCAAGAGAACCGTCGAAGTTCGGCATCCAGTCAACAGTATCTTCTCTGAGGTCACGAAGCATTTCTTCTGCCAAAGCTTCAAGTCTGGCTTCAGTGTAACGCATTGCTGCAGCTTCGTCGCCGTCGACAGAACCGAAGTTACCATGACCATTAACAAGTGGATAACGTAAGCTGAAATCCTGGGCCATACGAACCAAAGTATCGTATACAGCGGAGTCACCATGTGGGTGATACTTACCAAGAACTTCACCGACGGTTCTTGCAGACTTAACAAATGGTTTTCTACTTGTAATGCCCTGATCGAACATTGCATAGAGAACACGTCTGTGAACAGGCTTCAAACCGTCTCTTACATCAGGCAAAGCACGAGCAACGATAACGCTCATTGAGTAATCCATGAAGGAAACCTGAAGGTCATCTTCAATTCTTACATCGCCTTTATCATCGCCATCTCTGGTTGGAAGCAAGCCTTCACCACCTGAGGTATAATCGCCTGAATCATCTTCTGTTAAAGCATCATAACCGTCACCTTCATCCTGAACTGGTTCAGGAATGTAGGAACCGTTATTTTCGTCACCATCTGCCAAAGGTTCTACAGTGCCGATATTATCAGTGCTCATGGCACCAAACATATCATCCATGCCTGCATCTTCTGGCAGATCCATACCACCATTATCAATATTCTGGTCAGTATTTACGCTATTTTCACCATTCCCATTGTTTTCTTCATTGGGAGTATTGGTGTTTTCATTGTTTTCGGCGTTTCCGTTGTTACTGCCCTGAATATCTTCATTATTGTTGTTATTTACATTGTCATTATCGTTTTCGTTAGCCATTGTAATTCCTCATAACAAATCAGATATCAAGGTTTTTAACGCTCTTAGCGTATTTAACGATGAAATTACGTCTTGGTTCGACCTTGTCGCCCATGAGAATAGAGAACAAGCGGTCTGCTTCAGTTTCGTCAATACATTTAACTCTGTGAAGTATTCTTGTTTCAGGATTCATAGTTGTATCCCAAAGCTGTTCTGGGTTCATTTCACCAAGACCTTTGTATCTCTGCATTGAAATCTTTTCAGTATCTCCGCCGAAGTCTGCGGCAATGATTTCGTCCTTTTCCTTGTCAGAATAAGCATAGCGAACATCCTTGCCTCTGCTGATTTTATAAAGCGGTGGCTGAGCAGCGTAGAGATAGCCTCGGTCGATAATTTCAGGCATATATCTATAGAAGAAAGTCAAAAGAAGAGTTCTGATGTGAGCACCGTCGACATCGGCATCTGTCATGATGATAATCTTATGATATCTGCACTTTTCAATATCGAAATCATTCTTACCAATATTGGTACCGATTGCATTGATAAGGTCTCTGATGATTTCAGAACTGAGAACTCTTTCGAGTCTGACCTTTTCAACGTTCAGAATCTTACCGCGAAGTGGAAGAATAGCCTGAATACGTCTGTCACGACCCTGCTTAGCAGAACCACCTGCTGAATTCCCTTCGACTATGAACAATTCTGATTTTGATGGATCTTTTTCAGAGCAGTCAGCAAGCTTACCTGGCAGTGAGCCACCTTCGAGGGCAGTCTTACGTCTGGTAAGTTCTCTAGCTTTCTGAGCAGCCTGTCTGGCCTTCATAGAGAGAAGAATCTTGTCTAATACAGGCTTAGCAATACCAGGATTCTGTTCAAAGTAATCACTTAAGAAATCAGTAACAACCTGGTCTACGATACCTCTTACTTCAGGGTTACCAAGCTTACCCTTGGTCTGGCCTTCAAACTGAGGTTCCGGAACTCTGATGGAAAGAACACCGATGAGACCTTCACGGGTATCTTCGGTAACAAGCTTCAGTTCTTCCTTCTTGCCCTTGAATTCTTTTCCAAGAGAATCAATGTTAGCTTTCAGGTAGTTGTTAAATACCTTTGTAAGAGCACTTCTGAAGCCTAATACGTGAGTACCGCCATCAGCAGTGTTGATGTTATTAACAAAAGCGAAGAACTGTTCGTTATAACCGTCGTTATAGGACATTGCAACGTCAACTTCAACGCCGTCTTTTTCCTTTGTAAAAGCAATAACATCTTTGAACAGTGTAGTTTTGCTTTCGCTTAAGAATTCAACGAAGCTGCGGATACCACCGACGTATTCATAAGAATTACATCTCTGAGTAGATTTCTGGCGAAGAATAATCTTAACGCCACGGTTAAGGAAAGCAAGTTCTCTTAAACGCTTGGCAAGAATATCATATTCAAATTCAACAGATTCAAATATTTCAGCATCAGGTTTGAAACGAATGCGGGTTCCCTGACGGGTAGCGCCTTCTGTAACTGTCATAGCAGAAGCTACAGCACCGCGTCTGAAGGTCTGATTAAAGACCTTGCCATCACGCCATACAGTTGCTTCCAACCATTCAGAAAGAGCACTAACAACTGAAATACCAACACCATGAAGACCACCGCTATATTTATAGCTCTTCTTATCGAATTTACCACCGGAGTGGAGAACGGTAAGAATTACTTCAAGAGCAGATTTACCAGTCTGTTCGTGAATATCAGTAGGAATACCACGGCCGTCATCCATTACGGAGATAGAACCGTCTTCGTGCATGTTCACGATAATAGTTGTTGCATGACCAGCCAAGGCTTCGTCGATACTGTTATCAACGACTTCCCAAACGAGATGATGCAAACCAGTAAGACCAGTACCGCCGATATACATACCAGGGCGCTTTCTGACTGCTTCCAGTCCTTCAAGAACTCTGATGTTCGCGGCAGAATAATCGTCTGTCTGTTCGGACTCTACAGGAACAGAAGCTTCATTAACAGCAGGCTGCTGATTAGCTTCATCAAGGTTTTCCTGAAGATCAACAGGTTTTTCTTGATCTGACATTATATTCTCCTTCAGCCATTAGCTACTTACCAAAGGCTTATAGCCAAGGCCAATTATATTTTACAAATTCATTTCTGACTCATCCGGCTTTGTATAGATTGCCCCTTCGAATGGGCTACAAACACCTCGATTAGCCAGCGATTCCGTTGAAAGCGTGGAACCAAGCCACTTGCCGTCAGTGGTTAAGATACCAGATTTGTATTCCTGACCATCAGACAACTTTGGCAAAGCAGCAAGAATAATCTTTTTGGTATCTTCATCAACTGTTTGAAGATTCACAAGAAGCTCACACTTGTTCATTCCAACAAAATCATTATTACCAATATGTATAAGCATTACAGTTCATCCTCACCAATACGAAGGTATTCAAGCCAGTTTTTATCAGGAAGATGCTTTGATTCTATATCATAAAGAGATATGTTTTCGGGGCTTTCGCCAGTAAAAAGCACAATACCTCTAATCATTTCCTTACGCATTGTTGAAGCAGTATCTTCGTCATAATCAGCTTTCAAATCGGAAGCAAGTTCATTAACAAGCTTAATAGTATCGTTCAACAATTCATTTTTAATAGAATCATATTCTACTAATGTCAGCTCGTTTTGCTGTTCCTTAACTTCTTCATATGACAGCCATGGCATCTCTGCCAATGCAGAACGGCTCTTCATCATAACATCAGTTCTGTGGTCATAGACACACATAGCGCAAACACCGTCCTGGGAACGGGTTACATTGGCTCTGCATATCTTACAAAGAGTATAGCCCTTGTCTTCTAGACCTTTTAATCTAGCTGTGAGCTTCTGCTGGCACTCATCAATAGCTTTGGCAAGTTCAGGATTTTTTACTCCGAATTTTTCGGTAATCTGTTCTTCCTTCCAATCTGGCCATGCAGCGTCTTTTACCATTTTTTCGACGTCAGGTGGAATTTTGCCTATTCTGCCGATAACTTCAGTAATTTTTAAGTCAGGGAATTTCTGACCAAGCTTCTGTATTATTCCTGACTTAATAAAAAGCAGGGTCTGCATCCATTGACTATCAGAAACAGTTAAATATAACTTACCCTTAAAAAGCTTCATTGGGCATGTTTTTGAAGCTAACTGAATACCAACTATTTCGCGCCAGGCATTGATTAGTTTTCCTAAAATAACAATATCGTGGGCAGCTAATTTATGTTTATAGTCGCTTTCTGTTTCTCCAGCTTCTTTAAAACAAGCTTTCCTCATATCAGAGAGTGCTTTTACGAGACCAAATCCAACAGTCTCTGCTTTACAAAGACGTTCAGAATCTGTTCTTTTCTTTGCCCCTCTTGTTTGATTATATGTCTTAGTGTATGTCATATTTCTGTTTCAAAACCGTTAATAAAAAGAGTTACCTCCTAATACAACGGTCGCAATATAATACACCTTTTTTAGCAAAATTTCAAGTTTACTAAAAAGCAAAATCGAAAATAAGGCGATTTAAACGCCCAATTTTCGATTTTTTAGAAATTCACGATACCCCCTACGGGGATTTATGTTTTTAAAATTTTGAAATTAGTGAGAATATCAGATCATAAGAATCTCTCAATCCACCAAAAGTTATATCTTTCTGATTTTCATAGTTTATAACAAAATCAGTATTTTTGCTAACTTCATAAGAATATTCGATTCCCCATAAATCACTCTTTAAGTTTAAACCTAGATAAGCATCTTCTTCTAAAATGTGACCATAAGGCTTATTACTATCAACACCTCTTATAAAATCATAATTGAATTCTAATTTATGTTTCTGATACTGTTTTGGTCTATAACTAAGCAGTATTCTAAAATCCTGTGTATTAGGAATAATAAGCTTATGACCATAATCCCAATATTTATCATCAAAAGACATATCTTCAAAATTGTCCCAAGAATTATCTCTGGTCTTTGTGCCTAATTCTTCATAACAATCATGTGTAAGAATATTATAAGCTATCAATCCTGAAAAATCAGAATTCTTAGGTGTATATCTTATAGATGCATGACCTGCAAAGCCTGTCTGGTTTTTATCTTTATGATTATCATCATGGTATTGTGAAACAACACCATCAACAAGATATTCAAAATCATTATTCTTACCAAATTGCCCTAACAACCCAGCATTAAACAATAAAATACTACAGTCTTTAACATTTCTCTTTTTGATATTGTTAACATATGAAACCTTGTATTCCCCGTCTTCATAAGTATTATAGAACAAATCAAAATAATACTTTTTCCTGCTCTTGTTTCTTTCTAAATAAACATTAAAAACAGGATGATAGGATTCAGATATCTGCTTTTCGAAAAACATACCATATTCTATGTTTGTATCACCATTCTGCTTTACATAACTGATACCATCCATTTCATCATTAAGAACAAAGCCACTGCCATGCCGATAATAACTACGACCTAATCTTAACTGACCATCAGAATTAAAAGCGTTTCTGATTATCATTTCAGCAACTTTAACATCACTAGTTCTAAAGTTATTACCAGTTAAATCAGCGTCTTTTATCAAACGCCATTTTGTATGTAATTCGATATCTTCATCAACTTTCGCTGTTCCTTCGAGTTCTAATGTGGCATATGTTCTATGAACGTCATTACCATCATCACTTTTGAAAATAACATTACGGTTCTCAAAAATATACTTGCCTTTGAGTTTTAGTTTCTCATTATCTTCAGCCTTAATAGCAGCAACATCATTTTTCAACACATCAATATCTTCTTTTACTGTTGCCATATC
>JAZUDR010000109.1:0-3791 GCA_045639725.1 Candidatus Avigastranaerophilus sp.
TTTATGCTCAGATATCATCAAAAAAGCCTGTTTTAACGCTAAAAAGTTGCATTTACTTCTGCAAATATTGCGTTTAGTCATGCAATTTCAGCTTTTTATGGGTATATCAAAAAAGTTGCATTTACTTTTTCAATTGAGCAACTAGCACAAAACCTCAAATGAAATTTTTAAGCCCACAAAACTAGTTATTTACCACTTTTGAATGATTATGCTCAATATATCGAACACTCTCGCAACCAATTCTTGTTTTGCTAAAACAATGACGGCGTATATGGCTGCTCCGTAATCAAAAAACTTGGTTGATTCCCGTCGATTATTATGTCATCCGGGCCAACTTCACCCAGAAGTAACGGCGATTCAGGGTTATGCTTTCGATAGTTCAACAAAGCTTTCTGGTGATCTTTATTTGCATAGCAGTATTTGCAGCCATTAATACATGTTTCGTAATCACCTAACCCACGGTTTTCAACACATCGACAATTTTCACGCATTCCTGCGTGACGCTTTTTCTTAAAGGTTATGTTATTGGCTCTGCCTAGTATATCAAGGGTCAGGCATCCTGACTCGTGTATGCCAAACTGCTTATACTCTTCCTTACAAGCACAGGTCTGAAGGAATATGCCGTAGCGGTTAGCAATCTGCCCAAGTCCCTCTGCCAATCGCAGTTTGTCGTTATCCGTAAGCAGAATAATCTCAGGCATATTTTTCTCCAGCTTTTTATACATTTCCACAAAACTGAAAATACACCTGTCTATGTATTTATATAAACGTTTACACATATATTCGAAGGTTTTAAAATGATAATCAACAGTATATTTCTCTGTCAGCAGAACCGGATCGTAACGCCAGGCTATACGCTGTTTTCCTGCAATTCCAGATAGCTTAATAAGTGTTTCAATGCTTTCATCAATAGAAGGGACTCTTGGCTCAACATCTGTTCCGTAGGCTGTAATCGTGTAATGGTAATAAGTATTATAAATACTCATAATATCTTTCACATAGGGCAAAAGAGGCTGATAATTCTTAGAACAGTTAACAAGACAATTAACCTTGTCCGGCGTCAAATCGTATTTTAAGATTTTATCTGGAAAAAGTGGATTTCTGGAATATACGAACCCCGCCCCAATCCTATTCAGCAACCAGGGCGTAAAATACTGCACAACATCTGTTCTGACACCAGTATTGATTATCATAAAACAATCTTTTCATTTATTAATATAGCACATAATTTTTATTCCGAAAATTTTCTATTAGATGTCAGAATATGGGCCACTAAAATTTCTATAAAAACGTCCCTGAAGCAGATTTATGCCATATTCTTGACGTGTAACGGCAATAAAGATAGACTTATTATATTAGATACCTACTGGCGAGAATTTATTATGAAACCTAAGTCACCCAAAAGCATTGAATTGTATAACATAATGATTAAACGAGGTTACCCGACTGAATTCAGTGACCTGGTGACAAAAAATCTTAATACAGATTTCACTGCCCAGCGTATGATTGGCTATTTATTGCATTATGATAAGCTTCCATTAGAAGAAGTTGCTGATGAGATGCTGGCTATTTTATCAGAACGCAACCGTATTATGGCAAAAAAAGAAATAGAAGACGCCAACGCACGCTACAACGACTATCTCTGGTTTTATCCTAAAGACGAAGAATAAAAGGCTTTTCGGTTAGCGAGAATCAAACATACGCAGCAAAAATATTCCTCGCAAGTATTGTAGACATACCATCCCCCTGCATGTTTCAAAATTTCCCAAGTCTTAATGTATATATACATTCAAATCAATTTCATTACCAAAAATTCTGAATTTTTTTTATTAAAATCAGTATTTTAATGACTACCCAAATGCGACCTGAAGTAATAATATTCATAAACAACAACCGAATTTATTATATAAAAAAGAACCCGCTTACCAAGCGGGTTCTTTTTATTCTAACAAATATAAAGCAAATATTATAGTAAAGCCAGATCTACGCCCATTATTTCGGCAACCACCTCTTTAGCGGTGCCTGCTTTAACCAGGGCTTTGGCTTTTCTCAGATTTTCAATTTCGTTTTTCTTCTTTTCGCTTTCAGCACCTTTCTGAATAGCCTTCTGAACGCCTCTGTTTTCTACTTTATTCAAAACTTCACACATGGTTACAGATTTTCCTTTTTTATTCCGTAGCCACTTTTTTAACAGCTACTTTAAACTTTGATTCGGTCATTCCCATTCGGTCTGCTGCTTGTTGCAAAGTCAAGATGCCATCTGTTACCAATTCATACAAGGTTTTTATTCTGCCTTTCTTTTCACCTCTCTTTTCACCGATTTGAATGCCTCTGTTTTCAACTTTGTCTAATACTTCACACATGGTCACAGATTTTCCTTTCGATTGTATTAAATTTGTATCAGGTGTGAATCTGTCATCACCTGTGAGAACTCGTAACAATTGCAGCACTTCTGAAACATGGTTTATTGTTTCTTTTGTCGGCACATAATCCTTCGTAGTTCTTGTCTGAACGAAATAGTCGGCAACTATTCTGAAGTCGCTTTTAAACAGTTTTACCTGCTCAGGTGACAAATAATTCTTCTGGGCTATATCTTTCTGACCCATTGAGTGGACTCCTTACATCTAAATTATAAGCACATAACAATTTCTATGCAAGTCTAGAATGTCTTTAAAGGTGCTTATTTCATTAACAGCAACTCAATGGATAAATTTACTGGTTATTCTAAGATTAATAATATTTGCTGTTCTCAATAATCAGTATAACAGAATTATCAAAGAAAAATGTCACCTGGCAGGCGACATTTTAACGTTAGCTTTGGCGCAGATTAACACAATGGAATCAAATAGTAATTATTTAAATCTCACCATTTAATCTTCAGCGGGTTTTCGTAGTGTAGATCAGTTTTTAAGACGCACTTAGCGTCTTCTGGTAAAGCAAAGAATGTTTTTATAGCTTTGACAGCTTCTTTATTTTTTACGATTTTTTTTGAAGATATTAAAATAAACAGCTATTTTTCAAGGTTGAACATCACTCTACCCCTGGGTATATATTCGTATTCTTCAAATTGTAAATCCGGTTCTTGATTCTGTATCTCTGGCCAAAACTCATAATGTCCAAGCTTTGGGCCAAGAATTTCGCCATATTCATCAGCCTCATCCAATTCATAGACATCACCAAGAACCTTATTCTTAAAATACCAGAATATTCCTACTTTGCCTTTCATATTTCGTAACTCCACCGATAACGATAAAGGTTATATGCCTTTAATAAGAATGATATCGTCTGATAGTCTTTTTAGGTCAATGGTAAAACCAGCTTTGCTGGCTAGAAGGTATATGACTTTTTTTCCTCTTGTAGGAATAGAAGTGGCCTTTGCTTTGAGACTTTCTAATTCTTTCAGACCGATAGCTTTGTTTTTGAATTTACATTCGCCAATTATTATTTGTTCTGAATTGAACGCAATAAGGTCAACTTCGCTTTCTTGCCATTCGCCTTCCATTAGAATATTACCCCACCATTTTCCAACTTTTATTGGCATAAATGGGATAATACCTTTTGATGCATACTTATAACAGTTAGCTTTGATTAAGTCTTCATATACGAAGCCCATATATTCTGAATATCTATTACCAAGCACAAATTTCTTAGAATCTTTTCCTAAGGCTGTGATTATAGAAGAATTAGGTTCAATAAAGGTGTAGTTGTATCTGAATAACAAATCGCTTATTTTGAATCTTTTTTCCTGCTTTTTGGTTGCGAGAAAATTTTCTTCTGTTTCAATGATTCCA
>JAZUDR010000110.1:0-2305 GCA_045639725.1 Candidatus Avigastranaerophilus sp.
TCGGTGCTTTGTAGTTTTCCTTGCGATACTTTGTGCCATGCGATGATTTGGCAGGCATTTTATTCTGCAAACAAATGCATAGCACTAAGTAACTTAGAGGAGAGCAGAGACTCTCTAAATGCCGAGGGCATAAAAAAGGCCTGCTATCGGCTGTTTGGCCTGCTTCATCCGCCAATATCCCTGTTATCCGTTGCAATAATTTCCAACAAACATTCGCTTAGCAGTAATTAACGCAGGTAAACCACAAACAATCTAAAACCGAGGTTCAAAAAAGGCCTGCTATCTGCAGTTCGGCCTGCTTCATCCGCCAATATCCCTGTTATCCGTTGCCAATTTTGTGGTATTATTATTTTATGACTAGATTAGACTTTTCCAAAAAACAGCAGCTACTATTTATATCTATAACCACACTGGTGCAGTTTCTGTTTATTTTCGTGCTTCTTTATATGTCCGGGGTTTTATCGGCAAATGTGCTGCTGGCTTTTTATTTTACAAGCCTATTGATTAATACTGGCTTTTTGTGCAAGCTGACATATCAACGAATTATTAGTGTTATTGCTTTGCTTGTTGTGGCTATTCAACTGCTGGCCTATATTACAATAGGTGATTACCTGGTAACTGAAATTCTTCTTAATATTCAGTTTTTTAAGGAAATCGGAAGTGAAAATGTCCGCAAATTATTGTGTTTCCTGCTTTTATTCCTGACTTTGTGGTTTCCTAATATTTATTTTCCGCAATTGGAAAAATCAAAGAAGAGCATTGCCTTATCAGTTGCTATAATTGTTTTATTGTTCCTTTGCCCGCCTATTTATAGCATTTACAGACCGTTAGCCGATGCTTACGAATTATTGACATCAAAGACCGTTTTTGACGTTAATCTGGCTGAAGAGTTCAAGCGTAATACAATCCCTAATGGGCCAATTCCCTTTTCTGCAAAAGGCTGTAACGTTCTGGTTATTTTTGCGGAAGGAACCAGCGCTGAAATCATTTCTCCAGAAATTACTCCAAATACCTATCAATTAAAGCAAAAGAGCTTTTCTGTAGAAAATTATTTCTGTCATACTGCTCCAACCTTCAGAGGCATCAGGGGGCAGCTTATTTCAGGATATCAATTACACGGAACAGACATAAGTGAAAGAATCCTTAATAATCCAAAGTTGGTAAATACTCCGTCGCTTCAGACAATATTGAAAAATTTGGGTTATAAGACCTGTTTTGTAACCCCAGATCCTTTGGGTGATGATTTTGACAATATGATTAGTAATATTGGGTTCGACAAGGTAGTTCGTGGCAATAATAACCCAGAGATATTACCGGATAAAGAAACCTATGAAATATTGTTCAAGACTGTTGATGGATATTATGAGAAGAATGAAAAATTCCTTATCTGCACTTATATTGAAGGAACTCATGCTGAACGCGACAGTCCACATAAAAAATATGGTGACGGAACGGTTGCCTGTTTAAATAAATTCTATAATCAGGATTATTGGTTTGGCGAATTCATGAATAAAATGGAAAGCAAAGGATATCTGAATGATACTTTACTAGTATTTAGCGCTGACCATTCGTCTTTTCCTTCCGTTGATTTTGTAAAGGCATTTAAACCCAAAAATACGTTCTTTATTGGAAAGGTTCCTTTATACTTTTACAGAACAGGCATAACTCCTCAGGTATTTGATGCAGAAAATAGAAATTCGCTGTCTTTAACTCCAACTATCCTGAATATTCTTGAGGAAACTGATCATCCTAATTTTTTCTTGGGAAACAGCTTGTTTGTAAAAGATAAAACGCCTTATGAACGTCTTTCTGTAAGACAGAGTGAATTTGTAAATACTGAATCAGGCAAAGGAAAGCTGATTCTGGCTCCAGCAAAGGATTTAACAGACAAAATTACAAGGTTCTACAACATCTTCGGATAAGGATTATTGCACCGGATAACAAGGATAATGACGGATGAAGCAGGCCAGGCAGGCCGATTAGCAGGCCGAACAGCCGGGATTTTTTTAACCTCGGTATTTCGTAGTTTTGCAGTTTCCCATTCGATACTTTGTGGCATGCGATGATTGGGCAGGTATTTTTTTTCTGCAAACAAATGCATAGCACTAAGCAACTTAGAGGAGAGCAGAGACTCTCTAAATGCCGAGGGCATAAAAAAGGCCCGCTTCATATGTAAATAATCCTGAGCACATTTGCCAAGCAAAAATCCCCGTTGGGAAATCACTAGCTCTCTAATACCTAAGACCTAATACCTAAGACCTAAAAATCTGCAGTTTGGGCTGCTTCATCCGTCATAATCCCTGTT
>JAZUDR010000111.1:0-2793 GCA_045639725.1 Candidatus Avigastranaerophilus sp.
AGGCCTTCCTCCAAAGCGTAGCGTGGGGGAAGGTGGCACAGCGAAGCTGTGACGGATGAGGGGAACGTGTTACAACGTATGTATTCTTTACCAAATTAGATTGAAACGGTATAAAAATGAATAAAACAACAAGATATTTACTAGCATTAATCTTATCTCTGCTACCAGCAGCCTCATACGCCGTAGAACGCGTTGTTGTCACATTCCCACAAAGCTTCGGCCTTGTTTATATCATGGGAATTGCTGATAAAGTGGTTGGTATACCGGCTCAGAAACTTCATATAAAAGACGGAAAGCTAGGTTCTTTCTATTCAGAATACTCACCCAATCTTGCATCTGCTACAGACGTCGGTTTTATTGGGGCTGTCAATATGGAATCATTATTGAAGCTTCAGCCTGATTTGGTAATTTCTTCAAAGAATCTTCCAAATGTGCAGGATAATAACAGTTTTTTACGCGACCACGGTGTAAAGGTTCTTGAAATTGGCGGCCGATATGGCACTGTTTCAGATTGGCTAAGCTTGGTAAAAGAAAACTGTCATGCTATAGGAAAGCCAGAAAGAGCTGAAACCTATTGTAAATTATGGGAGAAGAATCTGGCCTTGGTAAACGAAAGACTAGCAAAGATCCCTGCAGAAAAGCGTGTGAAAGTAACTCTTATCAATTCAAATGGCGGTGAGATAACAATCCGTGGTTCTAGAAGCCAGTTCACGATAGAACTTATTAAGCTTGCTGGTGGCATTGTCATGGAAGGCGAAGATACACCTCAGGATACCGCAGCCTGTGCTGAGCTTATTTTTAAATTTGATCCCGATGTAATTATTGATGATTACTCAGCAAGCGGCTTTGCCCCTGATTGGATACAGTATCTTCGAGCTGTAAAAAACGGCAGGGTTTATAAATTTCCAATAGACGACGAACAGGCTTGGCTTACCAACTGGTCCTTCAATGTCTTTTCACCACTTGGCTTAGTCTGGCTTGCCAAAAGCTTCTATCCCGAAGAATTTTCCGACATCGACCTGACCAGGCTTCATACCGAATTCTGCCAGACAATACTAGGCAGATAAACATTGCTACGCTTTTTGGGAAGGTCTTGCCGGGGGCGGAAGGTGCTATATTAAAGTTTATTTCCGCACCACGCAGTGGCCTTCCTCCAAGGCTGATTTTCTATTCATAGTAAAAGACCCACCTATTCTAACAAAACTTAGGTGGGTTTTATTTTTTTAGTTTAAAACTGGTTATTACTAAAAAATTAAAAGAATGATATAATATGGCAAAATTAAGCAACATTATAAGATAAGGGAAAAGCATAATGGATACTCAAAAACTAAACTGGTATGCCAAAGGCATTATAAGAAAAATACTTACCAAGAAATTAGAATATTCAGCAAAACGTCAAAACAAAGTCTTTTCCTGTCGCGTCTTATCAGGGACAGCTTCCTACAATCTTGCAATAAATTCAGATATGTCAGTTTCATGTAACTGTCAAGATTTTGATGGCTCTGGAAAGCTAGGCAATTTTGAAACAAATACTCTTGAAGAAATAATTTCTTCTGACAAAGCTAATGAATTCAGAGAAAAATTAGCTTCAGGACATCTTCCTATAGCAAATTGTTCCAGATGCGTAGAACTTCAGATGGTTTCAAAAGAAGTTGCAGAAAAAAACAATGCTAACTATCAGCTTCAAACAGATAATATAATGGTTGAAAACACTATTAGTTGTGCTTGCTCTTGTTTAGCTTGTTCTCGCCCAACAGTGATGAAACAAAGGAAAAAATTAGCTTTAACTCTAAACGATATAGAAAAAATTTCTGAAGCAATAAAAAAGCACAATATAAAATCTGTTGCTTATTTCAATCTTGGTGATCCTTTTATTTCAAAAAACATATTAAAAGAACTACAGATTATTAGACAAAATAACCCAAATATTACTATAAGTTCTTCCACAAATGGCCTTTTTCTTTCATCTGATGAAAAATTGGAAGCAGCTACCCTATTAGATAATCTAGTAGTTTCAATCGATGGAATAAACACTAAAATGGTAAGAAAATACCAAAGGAATCAGAGTTTTGAAACTTCTTTTGGTAATATGTGCAAGCTTGTGAAATACAGAAATGAAAAAAATAAAAAACAGCCAGAATCTCCATCAAATCTTACTGTTGGTTGGAATTATATACTTTTTAGTTGGAACGATAAGCCAGAATACATCAAAAATGCTATAAAGCTTTGCAAAGAAAACGGAATAGATACCCTAAACATTTGTCATACAATGTCACCTTTTTGGGCTACATCATGGCGATGGTATACCAATCAATTTTGGAAAAAACTTCGTAAAGATTCAAATTCACAATATATTACAATCAATATAAAAGATTATTCCGAAGATTAATAATGCTAATCAATCCCATTACTTTGCTTTGCATCTCTAAAAAGTTTTTACTTTTTTAATACTTTAACAAAATAAAAAGGCATAACATCCCACAAGAGTTATGCCTTTTTTATATACAAATATTAATTATTATTTGTATTAAAAATGTGGCTATTTTTTTAGTTTGAAGGGTTGGCTGGATGGAGGTCGCCGGATAGATGAAGTAAACAGGCTTGTATTCAGAATAGACGGTGATGATATCTATGTCATCCAATGCCGTGGACATTACGATTAAATTCTGCTCAATTGAAAAAGTAAATGCAACTTTTTTGATATACCTATAAAAAGCTGAAATTGCAGGACTAAATGCAATTTCTGTTTTTGCAGAAGTAAATGCAATTTTGGCTCACTCCATAATTGAATAG
>JAZUDR010000112.1:0-9161 GCA_045639725.1 Candidatus Avigastranaerophilus sp.
CTATAAGCTTATTGATTAAATTTGTATTGAAAGGTCTGGCAAGAATAAGCTCGGTAATAAGATACATTACTGTTTCCTGATCACCTTCAACAACCTTCAGTTGAATCATTGCGTTATAAAGATTCATAGAGGGTTCTTCAAGAAAATTGAGACGCTGAAGCATCATTGTTACTCCAGCACCGTCCAGACTGCGGCATAGTTCAACACAGCCGTCCAGCAGCATTCTATAAAGTTTTTTGGTTCTATCACCAAAATCATTGGCCCGATGAAGGTCACTAAGCTTCAGAGCAGTTCTATAAGCATCAAGCAAATCAGCTAAATCGCTTGGGTTTTCCCTTACGCAGATTTCCATTAATGGCAAAGCCTTCTGGTTATCGCCACTAAGAATATAATTAGCCGCAAGCAGTCTTGAAATAAGGAAAGAGGAAGGTCGTCGTCTATGTTTTTCTTCAAGAATCCAAATAAGCTTATTCCTGTCTCCGCCAGCCGTTGCCATTTCGTTGAAAATGGTTGACGCTTCCGGGGAATTCAGCAACCCAGGACCAACTTGCCTGTTTTTCTGGAAATCAATTGCAAGTCTGCTGATAGCCAAAGCGAGAGGGTGGTCAGCTTCCAGTTTTGGTAAGACTGTTTTTAACAAGTTAAAAATGGCATAACAGGCAGACAGAACAGAAAGTGGTTCCGGAACCTGAAGCATTGCATTCAAAGTGCTTATAGTATTAGTCTGACCAAGCATAAAAAGATTATAAGCCGCTCCGGCCCTGACTCTTGGTGAACTGTCACTCAAAGCATCAGAGAAATAAGGTATAGCTTCATTTCCGCAATTAGCCATAGCATAAATCATATTAGCCCTTACTCTGGCATCTTCATGGTCATGATACTTAGATAGTAACAGCAGTCTGTTACTGCCGCATTTGCCAAGAGCAGCAAGTAACGAAGCAATTACATAGCTATGCTTTTCCTTAGTAAGAGCTTTTAGAACGATTTCTTCTGAAGCAGGGCCCAGACAACCGCATAAAACAGCAGCCTGATTTCTCTTCCAATCATCACTAGATTTAATCATAGCGCTAAGCCAAGGAAGAATAGTGTTTTCAACCAATTCCACCTTTCTGGCTTTTGGAAGCAAAGCACGCAAGCTTAATAGTATCTGACCATAAACCTTTTCTTCTGTTTCTTCTTCAAAATGAGAAATAAGGAATGGAATAGCCTTTTCTGGAGAGACCTCTGCCAGATACTTTGCAGCAACAAACCTATTCTGTTCCGAATCAGAATCAAGGAATTGATTCAGAAGCTTGATAGTCTTCAAAGAACCAGCCTTCCAAGCAAGAACAGCAGCCAGCGCCATAACTTCCGGATCTTTATTTTTAGCTGCTTCAGCGTATATAGAAAGCTTTTCAGAGCTATTAACCCCATCGAAGCCCCCAATAGCACGCAAAGCGGTCAACGCAAGCTTTTGTTCCTTACTCTTGGCAAAAGCAACTAGAGCAGGCCATATTTCTTCTCTGTCTGAAGATGCTGCCACAGAAAGAATATTACACCGCCTATCAATGTCCTTGATTTCTTTCAAGAGCGAAGATATGAAAAGACAGACTTTCTTGCCACCGCAGGCCAGTAAAGCCTTGATTGCTTCGTCAGCCACACGTTTTTCGCCATTTCTGGCTACCCAGAGAACCTGATCTGTGAATTCCGGGTTAGGATTTAGTTGAAGCGCTATAAGAGCTGGAATAATACGGTCAGGGTTCTGACAATCCAATTCACGGGTTAATATTTTTACTGCAGCTTGCTGGTCTGTATGTGTCGAAGCCAGCAAAATTCCCACAGCCTCTGATAACAGAAAATTAGTCTGCCTCTGAAGAAGATAAATCGGTGGTTCCTTAGCAATAAAAGCCGTGTCGTAACGAAATGTTACGCTAAGCGACTTCAATACAGCTTCTATGGAAGAAAAGCTGAGTTCAGTGGCAAATGCCATAGCTTTAGTTGCGGCAGCACGGATTTGAGCAGAACCAGAGCCTGAGCTTGCACGTTTTTCCAACAAATCTACAGTATCAAAAAACAGGTTCTGCCAGACCTCCTGCATACCAGGCTGCATCGGGAAAAGTTTCTTTAACCCCATGAAGCCCAATAAAGCAATCTGTGGATTTTCATTTTCCAAGCATTCTTCTAAAAAAACACGGTCTTCAGCTACTGGATTTCTGGAAACAGCAGCCAATGCTTGGCAGCTCACCCAGCTATCACAGTCTCTGAGGGCAATTCGTGGTTTCTTTACAAGTCGTTGGAAATTCATCTCACAGTTTTTGTTCCGGCAGCTTCAGAGTCTTTAAATCTGCAATACGTGAAGGCAAATCTATAGTATCAAATGGCAATGGAGGCCATATCTTTACTGTAAAGCGGCTCATCATTTCAACAGCAGCTTTTCTTGTTGCTTCTGGGTTAGAAGTAAGAAGAGCCCCCTGAACATCAGCCAGCTTGTGGTTCATCTTATTGGTTACTGAAAGATATGCTCTGAGTAAATCACGTATGCTTTCTACAGAAAGCTTAGCGTCAGGAGTTCTTATAGCATCCAGGAATCTTGGATAAAGCCCTTCGTGCTTGATAACTACCAACGGCTGCTTTTTTACAGTCAGAAAAGCGTTTCTTGCAAGAATAAAGTCCTTCTGTTCTTCACTGACAGCATACTGTAGATAGCCCTTGGAAACAATCAAGGTGCCACCAGGAAGCAATATTTCATCAGGAACATCACTATTGATTACCAGAACTTTTAATTCCATTGTTCCTTTTTTACCGCCACTTTTTTCAACAAAAGCAGCAAAGCGCTTAGATAATTCCGGGTCTTCCTTAATAGAATATTCCTTAGACAATTCCTGAGAGAAATGGTCAAGAATCAGCTTTCCTATAGCCAATTCTACTCTTGTTTCATCAACCCATTTTCTGAAATAATTCATCAGGGCATTATCTGCAAAAGAAACACTGCATATAGCAAGCATTAAAAATAAAGTAATGATTTTTTTCATTTTTTCCCCTCGTTAGACGCATTAGCCAGTTTTGAAGCAATAACTCTTTTCAGTTCGTTAGCAAGCTGCATATCAGACATAAATCGTATCTTAAGAGAATTGCACTTCGCTTCATCTTCGCTAGTTACGGAAAGTGCAGCAGAAAGCTGATCTTTTCCATATTTCAGTTTTGCATAGACATAAGACAACACTCCGTCTAATTCAGCAAAAGCTTTCAAAAGCATTTTTCTATCCTCATCCGATTCAGGCTGAATTTCAGAAAGCTCTTTTATGGAAGCGTCCAACTTGCCAAAAAGCTCATCAACCTCTAGCATTATAGCAGCCGCTCTATCGACAGATTCCATGGAAGAAAGTTCTGCGTTTGCATCCCATTTTTCATAGGCTTTAACATTAATTCTTTCTTTGTTCACTTCTTTCACATAAGGCTCGAAATTTGTATCAGAAGTCTCTTCTGCAAAAGCCGGAAAAGAATTATAAAAACACAACAAATATACTAAACATATCAACAACATCTGCCGATAGGTTTTGTGCCTACTATATCCCAAAACTGGAGAATCAAAAATGGCAGAAACACGTTCAATTAGCTCTTCCATGACTCCTCCGGAAGATGAAAAAATTGTCATGGCCCAAATTCAGAAATACTCTGAATTGACCGAACGAAGCCTCGATATGATCGAAAGACTTCTGCAGCAAGGTTACGCCATGAATTCAGCTGAAGTCAAGAAGCTTCAGAACAAGCTGCACGACCTTGAAGTCAAGAGCAACTTCTGGCGCACCAGAATGATGAGGTACCTATAATACCGAAGCATGCTCAACGCCATGGTAGCTTAAAATAATACTTTAATCAGTCTTGTTTTCAGCCGCCACTTTATCCTTTTGCTCTAAGACAAAAGGATGCTCTTTGAGCCACTCAGGCAGGGAATTGCATAGATTCGTCACGAGTCCGCAATTTCCTGCCTGAGCTGCATTATAAAGGTTTGACCAATTAAATACAATAGAAGCAGGCTTTGCGAGTAACAAAACCAAAGCAATTGCCATAATCAATAAAGAATATCTTAACACTTTTGCGCTTCGAATAAGACTAGAAATTTCTAAAACTTCATTATTTTTTACGTTATTTATTCTTTCAGAAGTTCTAGGATGAGTTCTCAACCAATCTGGAAAACGATTTGATTCACTTCCCAACAAAGATTCCAAAAGGGTCAGAGCCAATGCAAAATATTCACGGCTTGTCACAGCAACAGCAAAAGCGTCTGCCTGACGTTCACAGTATCTTGTCATTGCCGTGAAAGTAATAAAAAAAGCAGGAATAAAAAGAACTATTTCGAGACAATAGGTTAAAGTGCTGTGAACATAAAAGTATGGGAAATAAATTATGGCGCAGCTTTTTATCAATATAGCCAAAAGTATAGCATCTATGGAATATAACAGGTATGTAACAACGTGACCTAACTTGAAATGCCCAAGCTCATGGGCAACAATCGCTTCAACCTCTTCTGGGCTGAATATCTCAAGCAGGTAATCAGTCGCAAACACATATCTAAAACTGCTTAGCAAGCCAGAAACAGCAGCATTTGGCAATGGTTCCTTGAAAGTATTCCAAACTTTTACACCGGCTATTTTTGTTTTTGCCCTGTCGCTAAGGGATTTTATACGTTCGCAAAGCTCTGGCTTGGCATCTTCTGTGCGCCAGGCCCAGTTAAACAGTTTCGGCGCCAACAAATACAAGCCGATAAGAAACAGCGGGGCCAAAACCAAAGACTTTATTTCAGCCAGCAATGACATTCCACTATCCATTCCAATATCTTCCAACAAGGACCAAAGCAAGACTGGCGGGAAAAATATTATGGGAACAGTGAGCCTGGCCCGGAAGAAATCTGACTCCGTCTGGTCCTCGGTAAGAATAGGCTTAAGCATTGCATACAGAGAACACATAAATGCTCTCAGAAAGATGAGATATAGAATCAACCCCAATACTATTGCACCAAAGCTAAGGCTCTTTTCCTGCAAGATACAATTTGGTGGGTTCGCACAGGAATCTGCATTCAACGAAGAAAGGGGGTCTACTGTTGCAAAAAATACAGTTATCCAGCCAACAATAATCAGGCAAAATATGTTATATGCCTTAAAAAACCTTGGAACATGGCTATTCCTAATCTGAAAATCAGTGTATGCAGGTAACCACCACCAAAGAATCAGCATTGACAGAAACAGCCATATAGCAGCTGCTAAGTGAGGCATACCCGCTGCGGTACCAGCTAAGTCAGTTACGCCATAACATAAAAGTATGAGGTGGATAAACTGTATAATCATGCCAAAAGCAAATCATCAATCAATGCTTCTGGGGTATTGCAAACCTTGAATAAATCAAGGTTACCAGCCTTTATGGTATTTGCCTTGATTCCATGATTAATCAAAGAAACTATAGCATCAAAGTAATTATCGCTATTTAACAGGAAAATAGGCTTCTTGTGACTTCCAACCTGTTTCAGGGTAAGAGCAGTAAAAAATTCGTCATAGGTTCCGATACCGCCAGGCAAACATACTATAGCATCAGACATATCAAGCATAATCTGTTTGCGAGGACCTAGGTCGTCTACGGTTACAACTTCATCGAGGCCTTTGTAAAGCTTGCCCTGGTCATTCATGTTATCCAGATGAGCAGCATCACCAACAAAGCGCTTTTTCAGCTCTTCAGGGTCTGTCATATATGTTGGAATAACGCCAATCAAAAAACCGTCGGCATCTCTGTGAGCATCAGCTACGACACGCATAAGCCCCTGTGCTGTTCCGCCATAGAGAAGATTGAAGCCCTTTTCTGCTAAAAGCTTGGCGAAACAGGCTCCGTCTTTTTTTATATTATCGGAGACGTCATTAGAAGAAGAGCAGAAAACGCAAACAGTCTTACTTTTCTTTGTCTTTGTCATCGTCTTCTCCGTCAGATGGTTCATCACCATCATCGTCGCCATTGTCTGTCAATTCGCCCTTTTCGTAGGCGCGAATCCAATGGTTCAAAAGGAAACCATTTCTCTTTAAGAAATCCTTAAAACTGCAATGATCGCCTTCTTCACAAGCATCCTGATAAGCCTTGGTAAAATCCTGAGTTATATATTCCTTCAGGGATTTATCCAGGAAAATGCCAGCGCCAACCAGGAAATGCATATCGCCAAGCTTCAGAACACGGGTAAACAGGATATTGCCGTTTTCAGCAACATCTCCGTTGCCCATGGATTCTTCAACATCAAAGGTTTCGCCAGTAAAAGCGTCTCTGAGAGTCATAGACTTACCAGGAACACAGCCCTTTACTTCCAAAAGATTGAGGGAAGTGTCCTGAAGAGCCTTACAAATCTGCATTTCCTGAATGGAAAGTACATCTGCCTTACGTCTGATAAATTCGTCCATAAGGCAGCCGTCTTCGCCTATAACACCGATATCATCGAGTAAAAACCAGGTCAAGAACAGAAACTCATTAGTCGGAATAAATTCATATTCCTCTTCTGCCTTGAGATCATAGAATACCTCAAGAGATTCGCCCAATGAATTAAGGAATTCTTCTTGGATTGTGAATTCCATTAGTTTTGCGAAAAGACCACTGAATAAATCTTTAAGCTTATCTGCACTACCTGCCATTTGATTCCTCGATATTAGTCATCAGTTAGCTTAGCAATCTTAGTTCCTACAACAGCACCGTTCTTCTTGCGGATGCGGACTGCTTCAGGAGTGATTTCAACCCATTCGTCATCAGCAACATATTCAAGACACTGATCAAGTGACATATGGCGTGCGCTTGGCAGAGTTTCAAGAACTTCAGATGTTGCAGAACGATGGTTAGTTACATGGCGCTTCTTAACGATGTTAACCTTAAGGTCTGTAGCAAGTGGTCTTTCGCCAACAACAAGGCCTTCATAGATTTCATCGCCTGGTTCATAGAACATTACACCACGGTCAGAAAGGTTCTTAATAGCATAAGCAGTTGCTGTGCCCGGGTCGGTAGCAACCATAACACCATTTCTCTGTTCAGGAATGTCACCACGGAATGGTTCATAGCCTCTGAAGCACTGATTCATGATGCCTGTGCCGTTTGTGAGAGTCAGAAGCAAAGAACGGAAACCGAGAAGACCACGTGCTGGGCAAGAGAAAATCAATCTCAGATAGTTATCAAGAAGGTCTCTAGTTTCTTCAAGAATGGCTCTGCGTGGAAGAAGAGCATTCATGATTGCGCTCATGTAGTTCTTTGGAACGTCTACAGCCAATTCTTCGATTGGTTCAAGAACTTCGCCTGTATTTTCGTCTTTCTTGAAGATTGCTTTTGGCTTACTAACCTGAATTTCGTAACCTTCACGGCGCATGGTTTCAACAAGAATGCCAAGATGGAGTTCACCACGGCCAGAAACCAGGAACTGATCATTGCGACCTGCTACTGGTTCTACTCTCATTGCTACGTTGGTTTCCAATTCCTTCTTAAGTCTGCTTTCAATCTGTCTTACAGTAAGGAACTTGCTTTCTTTGCAGCGGCCTGCAAACGGGCTTGTATTAGCTGCGAAAGTCATGGAAATAACTGGCTGGTCAATAGCAACTACTGGTTCTGGTTCACAGAGTTCCACACTAACGGTATCACCAATAGAAAGATTTGGAATACCGCAGATTGCTACGATGTCGCCAGCGCCTGCTTCTTCGATTTCAACTCTCTGAATACCGCGGAAAGAGTAAAGTCTCATGATTTTGCACTTTTCAGCAACTTCTGTTGGGTTGCTTCTGAAAACTTCACCCTTTGTATTCAAAACGCCGCTGAGAATACGGCCGACACCGATACGACCAACATAGTCATTGTAGTCAAGGCTTGTAATCTGCAGCTTGGCAGAACCTTCCAGGTCTCCGTCCGGAGCTGGAACCTGCTTGATGATTTCTTCAAGAAGAGGTCTGATGTCTTTTCTTTCATCATTCATGTCTCTTACTGCATAGCCATCACGGCCTGAAGCATAGAGAACTGGGTAATCAAGCATATCTTCGGGAACACCGACGTCAATAAAGAGGTCAAGAATTTCGTCTTGAACTGCTGATACACGAGCATCCGGTCTGTCTATTTTATTGATGACTACAACTGGTTTCAAACCTGCGGCAATAGCCTTTTTGAGAACAAAACGGGTCTGGGGCATCGGGCCTTCAAAAGAGTCAACAAGAAGAATACAACCGTTTGCCATATGCAAAACGCGTTCTACTTCACCACCAAAGTCTACGTGCCCTGGGGTGTCAACGATGTTAATGCGGTATCCATTATATTCAAGAGACAGGTTCTTGGAAAGGATTGTGATGCCACGTTCCTTTTCAATGTCGTTGTTGTCCATAAAGCGTTCTTCAACATGCTGATTATCACGGAAGAGGCCTGACTGTTTGATCATAGCGTCTACCAATGTAGTCTTACCATGGTCAACGTGGGCAATAATGGCTACGTTACGTATTTTTTCAGGATCAAAGATGTGTCTATTTGCTGTCACTGTATAACTCCTAAAAAGAAAGTCAGGTCATTTGATTAAGGCAAATATTTTATACAAAGTCGGGTGTACTTGCAAGTACTTTTTTCATACACCAGACTTTACGGGACAATGCCAAATATTGCTTTATTGCGTGCCTCTCATCTCTGTGGCTAACTTAAAATCCACAACGGCATTAACAATATTTTCTTCTCCGCCTATATCACTTACGAAGCAACAAGACTATTATAAATATTTAAAGCACATGATAGTGATGTCGTCGAATTGCTCTGCACCGGTTTCAAAATTAATTACAGCATCAAATATAGCCTGTTTTGTTTCTTCAGCACTCAAATGTTGAGCACCGCATTTTTCCAGGACAGCAGCAAAAGCTTTGTCTCCTAATAGTTCTTCTTTACTGTTATTAGCTTCTGTAACACCATCAGTATAAAAAACAACCATATCACCGTGATTAAGGGGCAGGTCTGATTGCCCATATTCACGGTCAGGCATTACCCCTAATGGGATTCCATGTCTTTTACATGGCTTTTCCACAGTTCCATCGGCTCTAATAACGTAAAAAGGATTATGACCGGCATTGCAATAAGACATTATTCCAGTCTTCAAATCAACAATAGCAAACAAATATGTAACAAACATATTTGCAATATTATTGTTG
>JAZUDR010000113.1:0-20018 GCA_045639725.1 Candidatus Avigastranaerophilus sp.
GTAAATAATCCTGAGCACATTTGCCAAGCAAAAATCCTCGTTGGGAAACCTCTTGCTCTCTAATACCTAAGACCTAATACCTAAGACCTAAATATCGGCTGTTCGGCCTGCTTTATCTGTCATTATCCTGTTATCCGTTGCAATAAATCGCTACGGTTTTTATTTTTTGTCTATGTATTCTTTGTAGCGCTTATGCATTTCTTCAGCGGTGTAACCGAAGTTAGAGGTTATGAAGTCTATATCCTTGTCACCACGGCCACTCAGATTAACTAGAATAGACTGATACTTCTTTTCCTGAGCAAGCTTAATTGCATATGCTACAGCATGTGAGCTTTCAAGAGCTGGGATAATTCCTTCAACACGGCTGAGTGTATAGAAAGCGTCAAGACATTCTTCGTCGTTGATAGTTACATAATTTACTCTGCCGGTATCCTTCAAATAGCTGTGTTCCGGACCTACGCCAGGGTAGTCAAGACCGCTTGCTACTGAATATACAGGAGCTGGTTCACCCTTTTCATCCTGAAGCAGGTAGCACTTGAAACCATGAATAATACCAGGAGTGCCGTAGGTCAGGGTGGCTGAATGATCGCCAAGCTTCAATGACTTGCCTGATGGTTCAACACCCCAGAGTTCTGTCTCGTCATCTATGAAGCCGTGGAAAATGCCTATTGCATTGCTTCCGCCGCCAACACAGGCTACTACGTTATCAGGGATTTCACCGGTCATTTCCATAAACTGTTCGCGTGCTTCAATACCAACTACGCGCTGGAATTCTCTAACGAGCATTGGGAATGGGTGTGGACCCATTACAGAACCAATGCAGTAAATGCTGTTTTCAGAATCCTTAAGATAGGCTTCAAATGCTGAGTCGACAGCTTCCTTCAAGGTTTTGAGACCTTTGGTAACTGGAACAACCTTTGCGCCCAGAAGCTTCATTCTGATAACGTTTGGCATTTGCTTAGCGATGTCTACTTCACCCATGTGAACTTCGCATTCGAGACCAAAGTATGCTGCTGCAGTAGCAATAGCAACGCCATGCTGGCCGGCGCCGGTTTCAGCTATAAGCTTTTTCTTGCCCATATAATGTGCAAGAAGAGCTTCACCCATACAGTGATTGAGCTTATGCGCGCCTGTATGATTCAAATCTTCGCGTTTGAGATAAATTCTTGCACCACCAACCATGTTGGAAAGGCGTTCTGCAAAGTATACCGGAGTCGGGCGACCCTGGAAGTGCTTTCTGATGGAGCGCAATTCAGTGATGAATTTATGTGATTTTGAAATTGTGTAATAAGCGTGAGTTATTTCCTGAAACTGCTTTTCTAGTTCTTTTGCTTTATCCTTCAGTTCTTCAGAAATTGGATAAACTCCACCGTAAGGTCCGAAATTTCCATGAAAATCAGGAAATTCGTTTGTATAACTGTTAATCATTTGTTTTAAATAGCTCCAAATTTAAGTGTGAATGCACGAATTTTAGCAGTAATGCTACTTACTGTCAATATTCTGGCGTTTAAAAACTGTCTCTTACTATTATTTTTACTAGCTTCTTGAGAGAGGTTTCTTCGGAAATGCGGGTTATTGCTGCGACTATTTCTTTGGCTGACCTGGCATTCAGTATTATATCTGCGATACCATTCTGAACTGCTTTGCATGCTAGTATTGCATTGATTAGTTCTTCATCGTTGTTAATTTCCGGAAGGCTGTTGGTTATTTCTTCTGAAGCATTCTGAAGGGCTTTCAATTCTGAATCCTTGTCTGAATACTTCGCAAATATGCATCTTAATGTTTTGCGTAGTTCCTCTGACAACAGATATTCAATTTGCGCTGATATATTGAATAATGCAGGCTTTTGTAGCTTTTTAGGCATTGAGAATATTTCACCGAGGCATAGGCTTAATTCTTCAATACGTTTTATTCTACGTGTATCTACGAATGGCTTGGCTTCCGGGCCTAGGTCAAAACATCTCTGGCCGGCTGTTTCACTTTCTACAAAGGTTGATACCTTCGGAGTCATGGCTTCAAGCTCTTTACTTAGCTGGAATATGCTTGTTCTGTAATCTTCAAGGCTTTGGCTGAAGGTTATTGAAGTGCTTACCAGCATTTCTTTTTCTAAGGCTTCTTTTCCGTTTAGAAGCTCGTCGAGTTTGCCATTTTCGATTTTTATGTCAAGTTTTGTGGCTGTGCGACTGTTTACTATTTTGGCCAGGCTTTGCTGTTCCATTATGTAATCAATCAGGTCTTCCCAGCAGCAGTTTTCTTTAAAAGCTTTATTTATGCTTATTCTAAAGTTTATTGCACTTTGTGGCTTTGATTCATCTGAACCAAAGAGACTGGGTTGGCTGAAAAGAGTGTCTTCGGCAAAGAGGCTAGGCTGGCTTATTCCCTGCTTCTCAATGTTGCAGTTTAACTGAATGCCGTATAGAGGCTCGTTCAGGTAGGAAAAGGAATGATTATCGTAACGCAGCTCGTTGGAGTTGTTTTTGTCGTTAAGAGCTGTGGCTAGAGTTTGCTGAAGCTTACCGTCATCGAAGATGTCTGGCAGAACAATAGCTGTGCCGGTAGAAAATCTGAGAGAGGCTTTGTAGCATATAAACCGCCCGCAAAGATGATCCCTGATTTCTACAGGCTTAATTTCTATTTCGATATGTTCTTTTTCAGAGTTAAATCTAGCCATTTTTACTCCCACGCTAAATATAACCAATAATCTGTTTATAGCAAACAAAATCATTCAAAATTTCTTTTAAAATGCTAACTTCTGCGATACAATTAGGGTACACATTTTAGGAAAGGTGATTGTTTTTATGAGCGAACAACCCAAGGTTGGTATTCGTGATGCTGTAAAAGAACTCGGTTGGCCAAAGACCCTGCTTCTTGGTTTCCAGCACATGTTTGCCATGTTTGGAGCTACAATACTAGTTCCGATTCTTCTGGCCGGTTTCTTCAAGCTGGATGAAGTCCCAGTCCAGGTAACACTCTTCTTTGCAGGTATTAATACTCTGTTTTTCCACTTCTGCACCAAGCTTAAGGTTCCCGCATTTTTGGGCTCTTCTTTTGCTTACTTAGGCGGTTTCTCTACTGTAGCACTTCTGAACACCGGTATTTATGCTGGTCTCTCTGGCGAAGAAAAGATGGCCTATGCTTGCGGTGGTATCGTCGTTGCAGGTTCACTTTATCTTGTTCTTGCTGCTATCGTTAAAGCTGTTGGAATGAAGCGCGTTATCAAGTTTCTGCCACCTGTTGTTACAGGCCCGATTATTATTCTGATTGGTTTATCATTGGCTCCTACAGCAGTTTATAGTGCTTCTTCAAACTGGTGGCTTGCCGCTCTTGCTCTTTTGATTATTATTGTCTGCAATATTTGGGGAAAGGGCATGATTAAGATTCTGCCGATTCTTCTCGGTGTTGTTGGTTCTTACACTGTTGCTCTCATTTGCCACTTTAGTGGTATGACTAATCCCGATGGCAGTGCTATCCTTAATTTTACTCTGGCTTCTAAGTATGCTGCACAAGGCTTTTCTGGTTACTTCAGCCTTCCAAAATTCATGATTGCTAAGTTCGATATGCAGGCAATCATGATAATGGCTCCTATCGCCATTGCAACAATCATTGAACTTATCGGTAACATTAGTTCTATTTCTGCTACCGTTGGTAAAAACCTCTTTGAAGATCCTGGTCTGGAAAGAGAACTCATGGGCGATGGTATTGCTTCATCTGTTTCTGGCTTTTTCGGCGGTCCGCCATGCACTACTTACGGTGAAAACACAAGCGTTCTTGAACTCAGTAAGGTTTATGACTCAAAGGTTGTCAGAATTGCAGCCTGCTATGCAATTATACTAAGCTTCTGCCCAGTTTTCGCACAGATTATCGGTTCTGTTCCATCATGTATCATCGGTGGCGTTTCATTCATTCTCTATGGTATGATTTCTGCTATTGGTATCAGAAACCTTGTTGAAAATCACGTTGATTTCACTAACAGCCGCAATCTTATCATTGCTGCTCTTATTCTTGTAACTGGTCTTGGTTTCAAGTTCTGGCACATAGAAAATGGTCAGTGCATTGATGGTATTACCTTTAGCGTATTTGGGACTCAGATAACTCTTACTGCTCTCGCTCTTGCTTCTATCGTTGGTGTACTGGCTAATGCTATTATTCCTGACAAGCAGGCAGAAGAAGTAAAAGCAGAAGAAACTGCAAAAGCAGAATAAAAGTTAAAACTTTCCCGTACATTCTTGGTATAATTACTAGAGAATAAAAACTGGAGATTGCAAATGTATAAGAAAATTGCTGGAGCAGGTCTTTGTATGCTACTGACAGCTAGTCTGTGCAGTGCAGACCCATTTGCTGATACAACAATCAGTGTAAGTGAGTCTGTTTCTGAATTAGATACTGAAAAGGCTGCAACTGTGGCAACTACAGAAGATACAGCTACTGAAACTGCTGTTGAATCTGAAAAAGCAGATGAAACAACTGCAACAGAAGAAAATAAAAGTGAAGAAGCCAAGACTACTAAGTATACGGTAGCTTCAGGTGACTTCCTGATATCTATTGCTAGCAGACTTCTCGGCGATTCAAGCCGTTGGAAAGAAATCGTAGAATTGAACAAAGATAAATATCCTTCTTTGATTTCTAACCCAAACCTCATTTATATAGGCTGGGAATTGACTATTCCTGCTAAGGACGGTTCAACCACAACCGATACTAATACTTCAACAGCTACTACTGCTACTGTTGCTGATGCTGGCTCCAGTTCTACAACAACTACAACAGCTTCAACTTCAACCAGCACTTCTACATCAACTACAACTACTGCAAGCTCTAGCACTACCACAGCTTCTAATAATGGCGGTGCAATCATAACAAAAGACAGCCGTGTTCTTCACATTGGTGACTCTCACAGCTGTGGCGTATACGGAAAAACAATCGACGGTCTCATGAGAGATACCGGAGCCTCCGTTAATACTGTTGCTGTTGCTGGTTCTAACCCAAGCTATTTTATGAAGGGAACTACAACAAAGTGTGGTTACTATTCAAAGGATGAAAATGGCAATGTTACTGAACCTTATTGGACAACTCCAATGCAGACACCTCTTCTGCAGAATCTTATCGATACCTATAAACCAACTGTTCTTTGTGTCTCTCTTGGCGCAAATATGGTTGGCTACGGTGAATCAACTATCAGAAGCATGATTGAAAGTGTTTGTGATAAGGGTAAGGCCGCTGGTTGCCAGATTGTATGGGTTGGCCCGCCAGATAGCCGTATTCAGGATAATGCTCAGGTTAACAACCTTTACAATATTCTGAAATCTGAAATTGTCAAGTATGACGGTGTTCTTGTAGATTCAAGACAGTATACTGATTATCCTGCCAGTGGTGGTGACGGTCTCCATTACAGTGGAACAGAAGGCACCGCAAAAGCAAAAACCTGGGCAAATTCAGTAATGAATGCTATTCAGGGAAAGTAAAAAGCTAATACAAAAAAGCGCCAGAAATGGCGCTTTTTTTTTGTTTCTTGCAATGTATCTTCTAAATGGCTTATAATAAAGCATTATAATAGCAATTATTGGAGATATGTAATGACAAAAATCGCAGTAACATATGAAAATGGCGAAGTTTTTCAGCATTTCGGACACTCTGCCCAGTTTAAGGTTTACGAAATTGAAAACAATAAAGTCGTAAAATCAGAAGTAGTTCCAACTAATTGCGGTGGTCATGGCGCTTTATCTGGCTTTCTCGCAAATCTCGGTGTAAATAAGCTTATTTGTGGCGGTATCGGCACTGGTGCTAAGACTGCTTTGGCTGAAAAGAATATCGAAATATTCGGTGGAGTCAGTGGTAATGCAGATGAAAAGGTTGATGATTTCTTAGCTGGTAAGCTTGATTGGGACCCTGATAAGGTTTGCAGCCATCACCATGAAGATGACGGTCACGATTGTGGTGAAGATCACCATGGTTGCGGTGGTAATTGCGCTAGCACTAAGCCTGTTATCTCACCACTGAAACCCGGCTCTCTGCTTAAGAGATAATAATTCTCCATTCTCCATTTTCAATTCTCCATTAGGGGACAAGCAGTGAGTCGGTCAAAGCAGAAACCAGAAAACAAAAAATTGTGAATTGTGCATTGTGAATTAGGGCTAAGCACAGAGTTGGTTGATGCAGCAGAAAACAAAAAATTATGCATTATGAATTATGCATTATGAATTAAAATAGGCACTAACTTGGTCGAAGCAGCAGAAACTAAGCAGATTGTAGAAACTCTATTAACAGGTGGGCTATCTTTTCTCTGTGAACTATATAGCTGCCGTGACTTTCGCCTTCTACTATCTTCAAGGTTGAACCAGGTATCTGTGCGGCTATATGTTGGGTATGCTCTGGAATTACCAGATCGTGGTCACCTGCTAGAATCAGTGTTCTACTCTTTATCTGTTTCAGTTCGTCATCAGAAATATTTGGCTGTTCCAGCATCAGTCTGAATCTTGAAGTCGGGTGGAAAAAATTCAGTATTTTAAAGGTATAGTAGGTCCAGTGCTTTATTCCGTTTGGGGCTGTATTGGCACCACTTACTATAAGATTCTTAAATAAATCTGGGTATTTAGCGGCGGCGATAAGGCCTATTATTCCACCATCGCTGAAGCCATAATAAGAGCAACCTTCAAGGTGAAGCTCTTTGGTAAAGGCTACAACATCTTCAGCCATTATTCTGTAATTTAATTCTTGGGTCTTGGTGCTTTCACCATGACCACGGCTGTCTATAAGATAACAGGTAAAATGTTTAGCCAGAAGCTCTGAGGCTACGTCGAAAATAGTATGGTCCTCACTGTTTCCATGAACAAGAATTAGAGGATTGCCTTCCCCCATAACTTCATAATAAAGTTCTATTCCGTTGACCTTAGCAAACATATAGTTACCCGCCTTTTATCTCAGAAGCTTCAATCACTGTTGCACAAACATTGTAACACTATTATAAGTAAATATGATATGATTTTATATAAAATAATGCTGTAAATAAAGAGGAAAGATTTGATGATTATAATAGCTGGTTCAGATAGCAAGAAAAAAAGTGCTTCTATTAAACAGAATCGCAGCACCCCTACCATTTACCAAAAGAAGAAAAAGGTAAGGGGTTTTGTTGATAGAATATCAAACGGTATTGTGGTTGTTGTAATTCGTGACCCGGAAGACCCTCAATATGTTAAAGAAATATATATTCCAGTGAGTAAATTTCCAAAACGCGTTCCTGAAGAGGGTGAATATATTTCTATAACCATAAATGCCTAATAAAATCAGGAGATACAATGAATAGAATAGCTGTAATGAGCATTATTGTTGAAAATCCAGACTCTGTTGAGTTGTTAAATGCTCTACTTCACGATTATGCATCTTTTATCATCGGAAGAATGGGAATTCCCTATAGAGAGAAGGGTGTAAATATCATTAGCGTGGCTATTGATGGGCCTCAGGATAGTATATCAGCCCTCTCAGGCAAGATTGGTAAGCTTAACGGGGTGACGGTAAAAACGGCTTATTCAAACCGATAATCTGGTGAAATAAATCACAAAAACAGTGTATTGTATTTTAAAGGGTACCGTGCACAACCACAACCCTTATTCAGAGTGAAAAGATTTGCAAAGATGTTGTTGAAAACAGCATTAAATGCTAAAATGAGTGGGCGGTTCTCTTAAAACTCACTATATGACTAGTCCAAAAAAAATAAAAAAAAAAGAAAAGTGCCCTTGGCTTTTTTGAAAAATTTGTTATATAATCAAATCCGTTAAGCCGATATATAAGTTGAGTGACTTATTGACCTATCTGCTAACGTTTATTAACGGAACGAATAAATAAGGACGGGACCAAATGAGCGATTACAAAAACCTTTCAGACGACAAGAAACAGAAGAATTCAGAAATTGAATACATTGCTTCAAGACTGACTTCAGTAATGGAAACCTACAGAAAGCTCATGAGCAGAAAGTGTGCATAATTCCCTGAGTTTTACTTATTCCTGTTGTGCATAACGCGTGTGTATAGTGTGCTTTAAGGCGTGTGTATAGAATTAATCAAGGATAGAGTAGAACGATTTCTCTCAAAAGCAATATAGGACTCAATTTAAATAATTAAAAAACCCTCTTGCGAGGGCTTTTTTGTTTTAGAATAGTTTTGATGCATTTGTATAGGGCTGAGGGGGAGAATTCCCTCTCAGCGTCAGCACCCTGATATTACTTAATTATTATTCTACCTTCAATGGTTTTATACTTGGAAAAGTCACCACCCAGATGTTTGAAATACTCAACAAAGGCTTCCGGCAGAACCCCATATTTTTCAATGACGTCATCTTCACTGATTTTGTTGCTTCCATTCTTGCTTCCTGTAGAAATATAATCCGGGGCGGCAATAATATATTCTTTATTCGGGTCTAGGGGCTCAAATTTTCCATTTACCTTAACGGATATACCCTGAATACGATTCGGGCCTTCTATGCCCTTAAAAATGCCTTTATCGTCCACTTTTATTGGTGACTCAACAGAGGTGTCTATTGTCAGGTTTATACCAGATACTTGCATAAAGCCCCCGTTTTCGTTGAGAGCTGAACCATCTGGGCCTACAGCATCTTTTGCTACAAATCTGTAGGAATTTTCAAGAATGTTCAAAAGCTTCTGGCCAGTAACCTTGGCTTTTATAAGAGTATTGTTGAAGGTGTGAACAGCATATAGGTCACTGAGTGTAATTTCTCCTGCTTTAATATCCGCTCTGATTCCACCGCCATTACAGAAACCAATTTCTGTGCCTGCGGTAAATGCCATTGCGTCTGCAACCCAGTTTCCAATGTTGGTTTCACTGTTGCGCACAATTCTTACGCCATTTTCGTTGTAGACACTCAATGCTTGGTTGGAATTGCCAACAACCTTATTCATACTTCCGCCAATATTATTTTTAATGCTATTTATGAACTCGGTCATGGCCTGATCCTTGTTTTTATAATCGGAAATCAGTTCTGATTTAATTCCACCGGCGTTGATTGTTAGTTTGCCTATGCGTTCAAGGGCAGTTCCGGTAGATGTAAGCAGGACGTCCTGGCCTTCTTTGTTAGAGACTATTTCATTAGCAATAATACTATGGGAGTGTGCGTCGAGAACAGCGTCAATACCTGTTGTATTAGCAATGAGAGATTTGGAATTAAAAGGAGCATGGCTTGCATTTGTTCCCAGATGCGAAAGGACGATTACATAATTAGCACCGGCGCTGATGCAGCCATTAACGGCAGATTGGACAGTATCGAACAATTCCTGACCATTATCTTTGCCTTTTAGATTTACAACGTATCTGCCGTCTTCTTTGAAGTTTGCCGGAGTAGAGGAACTGATGGACTTGGGAGTTACTACACCTACAAAGCCGACCTTGTTTAAGCCGTAGCGTCTTACTTTAAAAGGAACTGTATTGGCAAAGGGGTCTTCGTTTTTGCCATTATAAGTAGCATTGCAGTTCAGATATTGGAACTTAGAAGCTTTGATTCTATCTCTTAGAACGTCCAGGCCGTAATCGAATTCGTGATTCCCGATAATTGCATATTCGTATTTGGCTTTGTTCATTATATCTACGATATATGAGCCCTTGGAAGCCATGCCTGTAATGTTTCCCTGAAGATGGTCGCCACAGTCTACAAGACTTACGTATGGCGTATGAGCCTGCATATCCTTTTTATATGCTACAAGGCCTGCATAGCCTATGCTGTTATCAACAAAACAGTGAACGTCATTTGTATAAAGAATGACTATATCATAATTTGAACGGTATTCAGCATTGCCAGCATAAACAGCGCTGCCAAACAAAACAGCAAATAAACCACTTAATATCTTCAATCGCAAACTTTTCTTCATATGCTTCTTTCCCTAGTATTTAAGTTCCTTTCTTATTGGCTATTAAAAATTACTATAGCTTATCTCTTTTCCTTTGGCAATATTGATTTGAGTTGCAATTACAAGGTAGGGTAGGTTATTATTTCGCATTATGGAACAAATTGTAGAAGAAAAAACAAGTATTTATAGACGCGCTTTGGCATTGGCAGTGCCTATGATGATTCAGAACGGTATAACTAATGCTGTGATGCTGATTGACAATCTTATGGTTGGAACTCTTGGCACAGAAAGCATGACCGCCGTTGCTGTAGCAGCTCAGATTATATTTGTTTTCAATCTGGCCATTTTCGGGGCTATCTCTGGACCAGGCATTTATTGCGCTCAATACTATGGCAACCAAAATAAAGAGGGCTTTGGAAATGTATTCAGGCTTAAACTTCTGATTTGCTTCTGTGTGTTTATTGTTGGTCTTATTATACCGTTATTTTGCGGTTCCCAGCTTATTGGCATGTTCATGAACGGTTCAACTACCGGGGTTAACAACGATTTGACTCTAGAGCTTGGTGTTCAGTATCTTCAGTTGATGCTCTGGGGATTCCTACCTTTCTGGATTACACAGGTTTATGCAAGCTCTCTCAGAGAAACCGGTGAAAGTATCATTCCAATGGTGTCTGGCGTTTCCGCTGTTGTGACAGACATTGTATTTAATTATCTGCTGATTTTTGGAAAATTCGGCTTTCCGTGCTGGGGCGTAAAAGGCGCTGCTATAGCTACTGTCATTTCTAGATTCGTGGAAATGGCTGTGCTGCTTATCTGGATATTTATAAAGAAAAACAAATTTGAATATGTTGCAACAGCCTTGAATAAGCTTAGCTTCAGGTTTGCTGGGATGGGAAAAGTTCTTGTTAAAAGCCTGCCCATGTTCCTGAACGAATTCTTATGGGCCGCCGGACTTGCGATGATTTTCCAGTCTTATTCGCTTAGAGGACTTGAGGTTGTTGCAGCCCTTAATATTTCAAACGCAATCTTTAACGTAACGATAGTTGTTATTTTTGCCATGGGAAACTCTGTTGGGATTCTTATTGGGCAGTTACTGGGCGCTTCAAAGTTTGAGGAAGCCAAAAGAGATGCATTCAAGCTCACATACTTCAATGGCAATCTGGGACTTATCATGATGGCGGTATTGCTCTGCTTTTCTAAATTTTTCCCAAGCTGTTACGAAACCTCAGACCAGATACGTATCTTGGCTCAGAACTTAATTGTCGTGAATGCTATATGTCTTCCGATGTTTGGTGTTCTCAACGCTTTGTATTTTACCCTCAGGTCTGGTGGAAAGACTTTCATTACATTCCTTTTCGACAGTGTTTTTTCTCTGGTTGTTGCTTATCCGGTGGCTCTGGTGCTATCCAAATATTCTTCTCTTGGTATTTTGACTGTTTACATCATTATTCAGGGTCTGGATTTGATAAAGATTATCATAGGTTACACAATAGTCAAAAAAGGTCTCTGGATTTCCAATCTTGCTACTTAGGAACTCTTGTTGCGATAGCGACATATCGAGTGCGCAACATATATTTTACTTTTCAAGGTAGTATTCTTGAAATTGTTTTATTTCCTCATCCGTAATCCCAATCTGATTTCTCAGATAATTCCGCGCTCCACCATATTTTTCATTGATAATCTTTACACCTGAATCAAAAGATTCTTCTGCAACTCCAACTATGCTTTTTACTGTCCATATCTGTGTTTCAGAGAAATTTTCTTTCTTTGCCATTTTTACAAGCATGTCAATGTTCTTCTTGTAAGCTATATTGGTTCTTAAAAAGTCTTCACGTATGATTGCCATATCTACTTCAAGAGCAGAGAGTATCAGTAAAGCAGCAATACCGGTTCGGTCTTTCCCATAAGCACAATGCCATAAAAATGGGGCACCACCGGAAGCTAGTACACGTTTGAACATAATATTATAAAGCTCATGGGCATGGGAATCCTGCACAAGTCTGCCGTAAAGATTGGTCATATGTTCGATTAATATAGGTTTGCGGCACATACGGATGACAGGATGTTCGTCTTTTTCTCCTTCATCCTTATCCATGAAAATCTTCTTGACTGCTTCGTTGTTTATGCGAGAAAGAAGATCCAATTTTATGTTTTCTGCTCCAGCTATTTCTTTGTCTGGCTTTGATTCTATTTCGTTGTCAGAGCGGAAATCGAAAACCAGTTTAATACCAATATTTTTTGCCAGGTATTCAAGGTCTTTTTCTGTTGCCTTATAGAGGCTACCAGAGCGTAGCAGGACATTATTCTTTATTCTTTGGCCATGCTGGTTGATATACCCGCCAAGCTGTCTTGCGTTTGGAATACCTTCTAGATTAATTAGCAGTTCTTCATAGGTTGGAATCATAGGTTTTATTTTTACCTTAATTTAAGTTTGTGCTAAAATAGCATATCATGAAATCGATTCTAATTAAAGATACAACAAAAGATGAACGTATAGAAATCATAAAACAGTGGGTTCCAGTTGATGAAAGCATGGAAGACTGCGATATGGACCTTTGGGAAATCTACGACGATTACATCAAGGGCAAACGCGAAATCTCCGAGATTAACGCATCTCTTGTAACCAGTTTCGTATCCTGCTAGGTTTCCGGTATCCGTTGCTTAACCGATGTGGTTATAGACAATCTCTGTGTTCTGCGGATTAACGTATTCTTTTTCTAATATCAATTGTCCGATTGTATCTACGACTATTTTTCCTGAAACTGGGTTTTTAATGCTTTCTATACGGCCTTTTATGGTTGCATTAACTTCGCTTCTTTCAAAAGATAAATCGGTTGCTTCCATGGTGCAGTCTTCCAGAACAAGGCCTTTGCAGTAGCAGAGTGGCTGGGTTCCAATTATTTTACATCTGATAAATCTAAGATTTTCAGAATACCAGCCCAGGTATTCGCCTTTTACAACGCTGTCTGCAACAGTTACGTTTTTGCTGTGCCAGAAAGCATCTTTTGTATCTAGCTCGGAATCAGCGATGGTCATGTTCTTTACATACTGGAATGAATATTTGCCTTTCATGTGTAGTTGTTTGATGTTTACATCACTGCATTCAAAGAAAGGGTATTCTGACTGTAATGTGGTCTGTTTTACTTCTATTTTGCTGCATTTCCATAGAAATTCCGGGGAAATTACTTCGCTGTTCAGTAAACGTATGTCAGAACATTCTCTAAGGGCTTTTATTCCGTGTAGTTTACAATTATCAATGGTAATATCATTGTCATACCACAGAGCGGCTCTACATTTTTCTGTCATTTCAGAATTTTTTATAATAGCCTTGTTCACGTGCCAAAAAGGGTATCTAAGATTAAAAAAGCATTCACTGATGACAATATTGCTGCATTCCTTAAGAGCCGATTCGCCATCTGCCGGACCATCAAAAGAACATTTTGTTACTTCTGTATCTTGAATAGCATATAACGCTCTTTCTTCATCGAATCTCCTGTTAAGAATCTGTTTCATATTATCTCCTTAGACCCCGTGGTCCCATGAAAGCCAATATGTCACAAACATACTTGCTATTTGAATGATAGGTCTTTTCCCTAATCTATTTCAAGTAAAAAACAAAATTTTTATTCAACCTTCGTAACGCCGGGACCTGTAATTTTGCTGTGACCCTTTGTTGTCGGAATAACCTCGATACGCTGGTCTATGCTTTGAACAACAGCATCTACATGGGTAATGATTCCTAAGAGTTTACCATTTTTCTGTTCCCGCTTCAGGCAGGTTAATACATCGTTCAGAACTTCGCTGTCCAGTGAGCCAAAGCCCTCATCAAGGAACAGAGAGTCTATACGAACATTTTTGCTTGCAAATTCTGCAATTCCTAGAGCCAGAGCGAGGCTGACCAGGAATTTTTCACCACCGGAAATGTTGGAATCGGGGCGTGGTTCTGCGTAGTAGGAATCTACAATTTCAAAGCCTAAATCTTCCTTGCTTTGGAGTTTGTAGCGGTCCTTCATCTGTGAAAGATGTTTGTTGGCTAGCTTTAATAAATATTTGAAAGTAATACTTTGAACAAATACTGAAAAATCAGAACCATTGCTTTGTCCTGTCCAGGATTGCATCAACTCCCAGCGGGCATATGTTGCTTTCTGGGCTTCATAACGTTTTGCCAGTTCCTGGTATTCGCTTTGATTCTTTTCATTTACTGCCAGAATACTTTCTATTTGGCTTATGCACGTCCTTAAATCTTCTATTTTGTTATTAATTAATTTTTGTTTTTCAATTATTTCATTCTTTGCCTCTATAGAAGGCTGTTCCTGTTTATGATTTTCGAGATTTTTATTAGCGTCTTCAAGGCTTTGCTTAGCTTTTATAAAACTATCATAAATGGATTTTTCACGTTCCTGCAAAGCGTTGATTTTTTCCATGCTAAGAATGGAATTTATCATGGCTTCTTCGTTTTCAAAATTATTTTCTTTTAATTTTTCAACAAAGACTTTATCTGATTCATTAATTTCTTTTTCTCTTTTGGAAATATTTTCAGATAGGCTGCTAATTGTGCCGATTATGCGGCTTAGCTTTTCTGAAATTTCTTTTTCTTTTTCTGAATATTTATTTATTTCTTTTTCTGCATTAGAAATTTGGTTTTTAGCGGCTTTTTCCTCATCATCAACAGATTTATCACCAAACAAATCTGCTCTTTTCTTTTTCAGATCATTCAGTGTTTGAACGGTTTTATTGAAATTGTCTGTGTATTCCTGATATTTTTCTTCTTTTTCCTTCAGGGATTTGATATTATCCGATAATGCTTCTTCCTTCGTAGAAATACTAGTTTCTAGCTTTTCAATAGCTTTTTGGATTTCGACAAATTTTATTGAACGTTTATTTAATTCGTTATATATACCATCTATTTCTGATAATTCGAATTTATCGGCATGCCATAAAAATACTAAGTCCTCCAACTGTTTTATCCCATTTTCTAATGTGTTTTGTGCTGTAATTATTTTTTCTTTTAGGTCATTAATTTCATTGGTTAGGCTATTTATCAATACGGAATGGTTATTTTTTTGAGCAGTGGTATTTTCCAGTTGCTTTATTATTTCCTTCAGTCTTTTTGTTATGTCAGTAACCTTTTCGTCATTTTCAAAGCTTTTATTGTTTACTGTATCTTTGTTGTTATCACAATAAGGATGATTCTTTGAACCGCAGACAGGGCAGGGAATTCCGTCAGAAAGATTTTCCTGCAGAACATCAACTATTACAGTAATATTATCTTCTATTAATTTACTGCGTTCGTTTAACAAGGATTGTTCGTTTGTAAGCAATTTATTTAGCTGTGTGTTATGGGCTGCAAGCTCTTTTTCTTTTGTGACAACAGTTCTTTTATTTGTAGAAATATCTTTTTCTGTTGTTTTAAGTAGTTCGCCAAGTAGCTTAATGTCTGGCAGAGATGCAGCTATTTTTTCATCATTTTTGTGAATTTCAATAAATAACTTCTTTTCTGTCAGATCTTTTTTGTGAGCTTCAAGATCTTTTGTATACTTTACACTCAGAGTTTTAAGCTGAGAAAGCTCTTTGTTTACATCATCTTTCAGGTTTTCTTTTTCAATTTTTTCTTTTTCTGTATTTGCTATATTAATATCAACCTGACGTATAGCTTTAAATAATTCAGAACTTTTTTCGAAGCTTGATTTTAATTCTTCTAAATTCGATTTCAAAGCTTCAAGCTTTGTTTCATAATCTTTTTTTTGTGCTGTAAATGTAATTTCATCTTTTTTATTTTTGGCAAGTGTTATTTCATCGGTTTCCTGGTCTGAATGCAGTTTTTTGTTGCTTTCGTATGAGGCTTCACAATTTTTTGCTTCTATTGCACGTTTTAATGTTAGCTTTTCATGTTCAAATTCCTTGGAATTGTTACTAGCTCTTTGATATTCTTTTTCTGCATGATTCTGATATACTTCAAGCTTTTCGTGCTCTTTATACCAGTTCAGTAAAGAATCGTTTTTTTTGCTGTTTTCTTCCAGGGCTTTAAGTTCACTGTTTGATAGTTGTTTTTCTTCTATAAGCTGGTTCAACTCTTCCTGGGTTTTCATGGAAGATTGCTTTTCTTCGATCTGTGATCTTAGATTATTGTAGATTTCTTTTTCTTTTCTGAATCTATCGTAGATGCGTGTTGCTATTTTTCTGTATTTTCCGGAACCGTCCAGTTTTTCTAATATGGCCGCGCGGTCATCGTTATTGCTAGTTAGAAATTTACTGAATTCACCTTGTGCTAGCATTATTGAACGACAGAATTGGGTGTAGTCTAATTTAATAATTTTTGAATTTTCTACTTCAAGGGCATTATTTGTCTGCTTCCCCTCAGAAACAATTTCTAAACTGCCATCATTGGCAATTCTTGAAACCTTGTATTCCGGGTCCTGTTTTTTGCTTGGTTTTCCTTTTACGGCACGTCCATAGCGTTGGAACCATTCCGAAATATATGTTCCTGTTTCACATTGGTAAGTGACGCGGGAAAAGCAGTTGCTGGTTTCCCTTGTCATAATTTCATTTTCTTTTTTGCTTACCTTGCTTTGTCTTGGGGTTTTACCGAAAATGCCAAGGGTAATGGCGTCAAGTATAGTGGTTTTGCCTGCTCCAGTTGGACCGCATATTACAAATATATTATGGGCTTTTTGGTATGATTCATCTTGGAAATCAATACACCAGTGGCCTGCCAGGGAGTTAATATTTTCAAATTCTACTTTTAATATTTTCACAATTATTCCTCAACTTCTTCATTATCAATGGATTCAACAACTTCCTGAAACAGTGGAAGATATTCTTCAAAAAGTATTTTTGCTTCGTCTGATTCTTCAGAATACCCGGTTTTGCTCAGTATCAGGCGTTTGAATATTTCTTCATCACTAAGTTGGTTTACTTCGTCGATACCTTGCTCTTCCCAGGTAAATTCAGATTTTATTCCTTCTGTAATTGCTTTCCAGCTGATTATTACGAATTTCGCGTCTTTTTCTATATCAAGGAGGCGCTCATGTATATTTACGCCTATTTCTGGCTTATAGCATATTTCAAGATATAGCGGGGTTTCAAAACCAGTAAGATTAAGCTCTGCCAAGGCGTTTGTAATTTCATCAATGCTGCCTTTTATACGCTTGAAATGGACAGTCTGTGGCACTTCGATTTTTTCAACAATTGGTTCCTTCTCTGGTTCTAAGTCTACCGAAAGAACGTAATGAGGCATTTCTGCTTCGTCAAAGCCTAAAACAAATGGCGAACCAGAGTATCTGATTCTGGGGTTCTTGTTTACCATCGTAGTGTAATGAATATGACCTAATGCAATATAGTCAAACTCTGTAGGAAACGCATCTGGGCTAACATTCCCAAGATTACCGACTATGTCGCGTATTCCATGACCCTTTAGGCTTTCTATGTTCTGGTTTGAATCGTTTAAACGACCTTCCAGATTAGCAGCATAGAGGTGACCTGTTCCGATAACCGGAATTTCGCGTTTCCCACGCAATTCAAGCGCCTTCTGGCAAACCTTGGTATATAAGGCCTTGTTTGAGGCTGTAGCAAACTTTTCGTCGCTACTGTCGGCATATTCTCTCAGTTCAGGTTCTCTGACAAACGGAACAGCAGCACAGATAGCTAGTGGCTTGCCGTCAGGGTCTTTTAATTCGTAGACAATATCTTCAATAGAATGATTTGCCAGGCTTCCGACAATCTGAATATTCAGAGCTTTAAGCAACTCGCTCTGGGTGTCTAACATAAGCCCAGAATCATGGTTCCCGCCGACAATAATTATGTTTTTGCAATCTGTTGCCAGCAGTGAGGCAAGAAATTCATAGAATGTCTTTCTTGCTTCATTAGATGGGTTAATGGTGTCAAAAACGTCACCGGCAATAATTAACGCTTCAGCCTTTTGGCTTACAATCAAATCTTTAAACCATGCAAAAAAACTTCTGAACTCATCAATGCGGTCTAATTCGTGCAGTGAGTTGCCAATATGCAAATCAGCAGTATGTATGAATCTCACAATAAACCTCCTGTTATTTTACTTTTTTATTTTAGCACAATTCCATGTAAACGCAAATACCACTCGACTCAAAACCTGTCTGATTACTCATGAAAACCCAAAAGGATAATGATGAAGATTAGGCCGTCGTAATTTAATCAATACATATTGTTTATGGAAACTAATAGAATATTTTTATTGTTGTTTTTTACATAATCAGTAAAACCAGATAAGGAAAAAACGCAAAGGAATGCATTCTCAGCCTTAACTAATTTTACTTTCTTTAAAAAATTCTCAAGGTCTTTGTTATCAAATTTTTCAGACTTAAATTTGCATTCTCCAAGTATTGCTATTTTTTTTGAAGTTGATGCATATAAATCAATTTCTACAGAAGTTGAAATACCTTTGTGAATAATAGAAGTCTGATAATCTGTTATGTCTGTTACCATAGGGATACCATTGGTTCCAGATCTCTTTAAAAGATAGTCCTTAGCCATTTTTTCAAAGACTTTACCCATAAAATTATGAAGTTGCTTTTTTACCGAGGTTTTATAGTATCTGGCTCCACTACCTGCATTAATTAAGCTTACCGCTCGACTTACGTATTTGAACCAGAATTCTAACATGCTATCACACAATACATAATATGGTTTTGAAGATACTCTTCTTTCAATTATTTCAGCATTAGCCAGGACTTTTAGAGGATAAGTAATATCATCGGTATCTGCACAGACTTTTATCTCATTGTTTTTTGTGTGCCCAGTTGCTATTGCATAAATAATGCTATTATACAAAACAGGGTTTTGTCTTTCATTAGTTATGACTGTTTTTATTTGTTCTTCTGAAAAATAGCCACCCAAGGTATAGAATTGTTCAATTATGTTCTGGTCTAGGGTTTTGTTACAATCAAATTGCTTAATATATTTTGCAACACCACCAGTTAACCCGTATACAATTGCTTTATCTTCATTACTGTAACCTTTCAGAAACAATGCTGTTTCATTATAATTAAATGGCCGCAGTTTCAATTCCAGGTCGCTTCTTCCATACAAAGGAGCGCTTTCTGCTAATACTTCATCTTTCATAAATCCTACAAGAGAACCACATAATATGAAGAATAAATTTGTATTTTTCCAAATTTTATCAATCGTTTTTTGAAGCACTGACTGAATGGATTTACACTGTTTGGCAAGATATGGATATTCATCTATAAAAAATATAATTCTTTCCTTTACCGCATATTTTCCAACAAATTCAAAAAGTTTCTCAAAATCAGGGAAATCAACTATATCTATTAGTTCTGGTGCTAAGCTACTCAAAACAGCATCTTTCATCATGGATAAAAGAATTTTTTCATTTTGTTCAACAGCCGTAAAATAGATTTTCTTACATGCTTGTCTATCCATGAATTCATTGATAAGCATGGTTTTTCCTATACGTCTTCTACCGTATACTATAGCCATCCCGAATGAATCTTTGTTAAACTTATTTTGAAGAATCTTAAGCTCTAATTCTCTTCCCAGAAATTTTTCCATACAATCACCTTTCAATTTACCGAAATCAGTTTCGCCGAAATTTATTTCGGTAATCCAAGAATATTATATCACGATTCTAATGTCAATAAAATCGCTGAGATTATGGTGAAGCTTTCCAACAAGCTGTGTAAGCATTATGGAAAAGGCTTTCCTAAAACCAATCTATACAGCTTCTATTCTTTTTATAAATCTTTTCTAAAATTTTACACTCACTGAGTGGAAAATCTAAAATCAAATTAACATGGACTCATTACAGAGATCCGACACTTGGTATTGTTTTATGCGCGGATACAAACGAAGATATTGCTAAATATTCTATTCTTCATGACAATGAACAATTATTTGCCTCTAAGTATAAATTATATCTGCCAACAGAAGAAGAGCTTAAGGCAGAAATAGAAGCCCAGAAGGCAATATTCAAGTTACAGCAGAACGATAAAGAATAGGACTAAGATTTTATAGGCACTTACTCTGAATCTTCTTTAGATAAACGAGTAGCACAGTAACTCAGCAGTCCACATCATTGTGTTATAATAATGCTATGGAAACAACGGAATTAGAAAAACAAGTAATTGCTTTGACGAGCAGAGTTTACGAACTTGAACAGAAGGTTGCAAAGCTTTCT
>JAZUDR010000114.1:0-13927 GCA_045639725.1 Candidatus Avigastranaerophilus sp.
ACATCATTTGCTAGAACAACCCTTCCTCCTTCAGGTGAAATTATAGTTCTGGCATTGCCGCCCCTGCGAGGCCTTCTTCCTTGAGGGAGAAGGTGGCACGCAAAGCGTGACGGATGAGGGTGAGGGAACAGCATCAAACTGAACTAATACATTACGATTTACAAGAGCACATTTATCGGCTTCAGCACGTCACAGTCAAAGACCTGTTTGTAATAACACCATTCTCAAACAGTTTATATAAATCGTGCATATCATTATAACTGTGATAGAATTACCATAGGCTGTAAGAATGGGTATTTATCTTAATTCTACAAATAAAAGCTTTAAAAAGTCTTTGAACTCAAAGATATATGTAGACAAGGAAAAATATTAAATCTATATTTTATTTCTAAATTATACAGCACTATTCGCTTAGAATCCCCATTCAGGTAAATGACACAAAATTCCTATTACCCAAACTCAATATTTTTTCGTTTTTTGGGAATAAAAGATGTGGTGGATTATTTATTCTGATGTTTATCAGCTAAGTGTTTTATGAAATTATCGATTTCTTTGTCGGAATAACCGATTGAATTTCCAAGTCTTGAGATTAGTTCGTGTTCTTCAGGGCTGACTACACCGTCTGCGAAAGCCATTTCCAGAGCTACGACGAGAAGGCGGTTCTTTTCTTTCATTGTTTTACCCTTCAGGCTGATTCGTGGTCCTCTACCATACTTAGTAGTTTCAAGAATACCTAATACCTTGGTTTCATCGACATTGAGCTGCTCACCCAATTTTTTCAGGAAATCAATTTCTTTATCATCATAGACTCCGTCAGCTAAAAGCAAACGACAGGCAGCAGCAAGTAACTCTGCAGCAGAAGCAGGATCAACATATTCGCCCTTAAATTTATTTTTTGTTTTTTCATCAACAATTCTGTTAATCAGATTATTGCGTTCTATCATCAGTTTGTTGTATTCTTCGCTGTCTTCATCAATAATCTTCTGGAGTATCCATTCTGAGCCGTCATTAAGAACAGTATTACAATAAGAGCATTTAATATCGAAATTAGATTTAAGCGGGCCACCGCAATTCGGGCAGTGAGCGCCAGACAATGAAACTTCTCTTCTGGTTACAACACCGCGTTTTCTGGTAAGAACAAGAATATTCTTGAATGGCTTTGTAAATCTGTGTGGTGATGCTATTCTTCCCTTTTCATCGTATTTAACAGGAATACCACTCCAGACAGCGAGCAAATAAATATCAACATAAAAAGCCCTTATATCTATGGCTTGAAGATTCATAGAAGCAAGGGAAATATTTTCACAATTAATATAATCCTTTGATTTTTTAATTTCCTGGGAAATTTCCTGATAATACTTTGCAGTAGCAAATCTTTGCATAGCCTCAGGATTTCTGCTTAATTCAAGATTCTTTAGCATCCAGAAGATAACTGAGGTTTTGTCTTCAATCTGCTGTATACACAGATTCGTATCAAGCTCGCTAAGCTCTTTCCAGCCAGGAATAATTTCAGGATTAGAGTATTTCCATTCGCAGGTCTGGGTAATCTTTGAAAGAACCCAATCATAGCTGCCAGAACGGATATAGCTGCCACATGACTTACAAACTGTTACCTGCCCTATTTCAATAGGCGCGCCGCAATTAGGACAATTACCTTCAAAAAGTCCTGGTTTTTGTAAAGTCTTAGCCGACGGTCTTCTGACAAAGGTATAAACTTCAGAAACCTTCGCTGGAGATGGTGGTTCATTATTTAACGGCACGTTTTTGACAAGATCAATAGCAGTCTCAGCTATCATTGCATTTACAAGAATGTGAATTTCTTCGAAATCGAATTTATTAATAACCCTTATTATATCTGCTGATGCAATATCGCAGAAGGTGCACTGATACCTTATGCCAGCATTCTTTTCTTCGTTAATTTTCTGCTGCAGCTGTTCAAATAAAGAATCTGAAAGTACCGGTTGTATAGCTGTTAAATCCTGCTCTGAATGAGCCTTGCAGACAGAATCAAATATTCTTTTGAACTTTTCGATAAATTCATCAACAGAGAAATTTTTATCCAGCTTTTTTATTCCTTCGATTCCCAGCATGATATCTGTAGGATCCTGGGCTGCAACAAGGGATTTTCTTACAGAAAGCTTACCGTAAGGCAATAATGAATTAATATTGTCTGAAGGTTCCTTTTCTATAGCAGACCCCTTATTAGCAATACTTCCAAGTGCATTTAGAAGTTCTTCGATCTCTGGTTCTATAATATCATCCCACCAATCAAGCTTTTTAAGGTTGTCTAAGCCTGTATTAACATTTTTCATCTGGGATTCAGAAAGCTTGGTTACTACACGTTTTTCCTCTGCTACATAGCGACTGGAAATAGCATTTTTTGTTCTCAAAGCAATTATGTGAAGAGTCGGTAAAAGCAGTATAAAAGCTGCGGTAGCTTTTACCAGACAGTAACCGAAAATTATGCTGACAAGAGAAAGAAATATCATCAGTTCTTTACTGATTTTTTCCATCTTGAATAGAATCATAGGTCCTAAGAATAATCCCAAGGTTATTATGGCAAATTCAAAATTTAAGAAGAAAATAAAAACACAGTAAAAAAGTGACAATATATATAAAATCAAGCATGAATAACGGGCTCTTCCATTTATAAGGTTAGCAAAAATTGGATTTTTTTCCTCATCAAAGTGGTCATAATAAAAAATATTAAGAACAAAGAAACCCATTAAAAAAAGAACAAAGAAAGGCAAATCCGGTCTAGCCAGATTTTGTTCTAAAATAACTTTTCTATTTTTGCTTCCATAAAGCCAAGTGTATATATCATGGCCAAAAGAAGTAGAATCAGTATATGTTACAACCTTTTGCCAATATTTTGCCAAAGAAATAGCGCCTGCTATTACCAATAGTAATACAGTGAAAAACAGAAAGATTTTTAAGCTTCTACTTTTATTTTTCATAGCTTCTTTTATTTCTAGATTATCACAAAAAAATAAAATTCAGAAAACTATTTCAAAAATCTATAATTAAACAGAGATTTCTAGTAATAATAACCAAAAAGCCCAGCGTTATTGAGGCTGTCTAAGACTCAATTTTAGACACTCAAAACAAGTTTTTTAAATAATCAAAACCCTCCCTTGAATGAGGGAGGGTTTTAGGAGTCTACTGTAAATTGGGCTTTAATAAATTTCTAGTTTTGGGACAAACTTATTATTGCGGGGCTTTTCTATTTTAAGCGTCTATTATTTCAGGCTGCCATTGCAGATACGGCGGCCGGTCTTGCGGTCGAAGAGGAGTATTCCGTCGCCAGAAATATTGAAGCGAACCTTCTGGCCGATTCTGAAGGCTGTGCTACCGAATACAACGCCTGTCAGAAGGAAGTTACCCAATTTAAGTTTGAGTGTTGATTCCATGCCAGTAGGCATTGCACCGTATACTTCAGCTTCAAAGCTGCCGTTTTCGCAAATCTGGATATATTCTGGTCTTACACCAATCCAGAAATGTTCATTGGTAACTTCAAGCTTGTTTTCAATATGATCTTCAACAGCTTTGTCGATACGAGGTTTAAAGAGTTCATCCTTATTTTCTTTATCAAGTACAACAGTCTTCTGCGCATCTCTTTCTGCAAACCATTTTTCAAGAGAAAGCTTTTCTGTTGGGGTAAATGTAACCTTTCTGCCTTCAAGTATTTCAAGAGCTACAGTGCCTTCATTGTTCTGTTTGCCCTTGGCTTCCATGAAGTTAATAGAAGGATTACCAACGAAGTCTGCAGTAAATGTGTTATTTGGCTTAAGATAAACATCTAATGGGGCATCATACTGCTGAAGAACACCGTTGTTCATAAGACATATTCTGGTTGCCAGGGTCATTGCTTCCATCTGGTCGTGAGTAACATAAACGAAGGTTGCACCGGTAGTAACGTGCAAACGCTGCAATTCATATCGCATTCCAAGTCTGAGCTTTGCGTCGAGGTTAGAAAGAGGTTCGTCCATGAACAGAACCTTTGGCTTCGGAGCAAGTGTTCTTGCAATAGCAACTCTCTGCTGCTGACCGCCAGAAAGCTCTGCCGGATAACGGTTCATGAACATGCCAATCTTAACTATTCTTGCTGAAGACTGAACAGCCATGTCTATTTCTTCCTGAGTCAGCTTTCTGACTTCAGTTAAGAGCTTTCCGTCCTTAGAAATTTCGAAGTTTTCGTTTAAGGTTTCACCTTTTGCTTTGTGCTGTTCCATAATGGCAGCCAGCTTAGCTTCGTAATCCTTGACTAGCTGGGCACAGCGGGAAGCAGCGTCGGCACCTTCCCCTACTCCAAGCTTTTTAATATCAAGAGCAGTAAAGTAGGTTATATCGTAAACATCGATGAGGCGGCGCAGAATTTCGTCTTCGTGCTTACCTACAAGCAGCTTTGGAAGGCGTTCAGAATCCTTGAGCACCTTGATTTTGTCTGTAAGAACCTTTGCCTCGTCGTCTCTGAGAGGAAGTTCTTCCTTTATGTTTGTAAGACCAAAGGAAATGTTTTCGTAAACGGTCATGTTTGGCCACAGGGCGTAGTTCTGGAACAAGAAGCCGACTTTGCGCTTATTTGCAGGAACATTGATGCCTGCTTCGCTATCGTAAACGACCTTATCTCCGATTGTAATACGACCGCTGGTTGGTGTATCAAGGCCGGCAATCATGCGGAGAGTTGTGGTCTTACCGCAGCCAGACGGGCCAAGAAGTGTAATAAATGAATTATCTGGAATATTGAGATTCAGATTATCAACGGCGTAAAAGCGCCCCCACTGTTTGGTTATATTTTCAAGTTTAATTTCAGGCATTGTCTCTAGCTCCTATTCCGCCATCCAGTGTGGCGCCGGTAATCTTGTTAACGAGTGTATTAAACACAAGAATTGTAACAATCAAAATGAGGTTGATAGCGCTTGAGAAGGCATACAAGCCCATTTCGTCGAAATAATCAAGTGTAGTGGCCATGATGAAGCCCTGTGTGCAGAGAAGGAGGAACAATGAGAGTTCTCTGAGACAGGTCATGAATGGCAACATGTAACCATTTACGATGGTAGATTTCTGAATCGGTATAATGATGTTAAGCAATCGTTTAGACCATGGAATATCCTGTATGATTGCGGCTTCTTCAATTTCATTGCTCAGCTGAAGCATTGAGTTCAAAGCGCTCTTGCTGGCGAATGGAATATATTTGATTGTACCCGCGATAATCAGAATTGTGTATGTGTTAAACAGATTCATGGTTTCGTTGGAGAACAATACAAATATTGCGGCACCAACAGCGATTGAAGGCATCAGATATGGCAGAAATGCCATACTGTTAACATATCCAGCCCATTTGCTTCTGCGGTTCTTAGCAACTGCATATCCAACCAGCATACCGATAGTGCCAGCCAGGAAAGCGCAGCATATAGAAACCCAGAGAGTTCCCTTAAATGCCTGCCAGATAGTTCCGTTGAAAAGAATACCCTTCTGACCATACATACTGCTATCAGCACCTGTATCGGTAGTCATCCACCACTTGGTAGTCAGGTTATTGAAATCACCAGTATACAGGAAACTGTAATCGCCAGGATTCGGCAGGAAGGTTTCGAGAGCGAAAAGCAGTATCGGGAAAATGCTTGTAAAGAAGGTCATGATAATAAAGAAAATTGCCAGACCATATTTTGCAGTTTTGCCCAGGTCAAACTTAGAAACCTGACCAGCCTTGCCTGTAACCGTAGTGTAATTGCGGCGGTCAGTAAGGCTCATCTGGTTAAGAATCATAATGGCAACGCCGAACAGCATCATGATGATTGCCAAAATACTGGCTTCACCAGTGTATTTAGCATTCATAGATATATATTTGGTTGATAGAGTTGTCAGGCTTAAGTAATGTGGAACCGGGTAACTGCCAACTGCGCTTCCGAAAACAAGAAGAATAGTTGAAAGAATAGCCGGTTTTACCATCGGAAGTGTAATCTTCGTAGCTATCTTCCACTTCGGCGTATCAAGAATCTTTGCTGCTTCTTCGAGGTTACTGTCCATATTCTGGAAAATGCCACCAATAAGGATGTAGGCAAATGCAGAATAGTGCAAACCAAGAACCACGATACTCGGAAATAGGCCCTTACACCACCAAAGAGGCATAGACAAGCCAAAGAGAGAAGTCATGAGGCCATCAGCGGTTCCGCAGACCGCACTGCTGTCGAAAAGGTTTTTCCAGACAACAGAAAGGGTCCATTGAGGCATGATATACGGGAAAATGAAGATTGAGCTTAGATACTGCTTAAACTTCAGATTTGTTCTTGTTACCAGGAATGCAAATCCGCCACCGTATAGAATAGAAAACACACAAGAGAATACAGCAAGGATAACTGTATTAAGTAACGGGTGCCAAAGGTTTATCCATGCATATTTGCTTGTGAAAATATCAACGTAGTTTACGAAACTGTAACCGCTGACCTTTCCGCTCAAATAAGCATCAAGAGTGCCTGGGTGGATTTTGATAGTATCTTCAACTATAGCAACAACCGGAGCTATAGTTGTGAAAGAAAGCAAAATACCAAAAATGAGAAGAATGACGTTCTGAGGCTTAGAAAGGTAAGTTTTAACGCCATTCATAAATCTTTGAGTAGATGTAATCTGCATAAAAACTCCTTACTCAGCCATAAGGTCGACCCAGCGACCAATTGTGAAGGCAACCCTAGAACAATAATCAACGTCTTCCATAACAAGACAACCCTGCTTTGGGTCGCACCACCAGTTCTTGCCGCGGTCATTCTTGGCTTCATAGACCTTACCGTCTTTCATGATACCAGCGGTTTTATGGTGATAAATTCCTTCATTGATAACATCAATTTCGGGGTTGGTAGAATAGCAGCCCATGTCCTTACCCCAGGCTTCAAAGCCTTCTTCCTGAGTAGTCATGAAATTAATGAAAGCGCATGCAGTCCAAGGCAACGGGCTGTTTGTAGTAACGAAGAGATAATGGCTGTAGCCATAGCCGCTGAATCCCTTATAACCTTCTTCGTAAGCCGGTATTTTAATATTATTAAGGGAAACATTGTCAGATTCTACAACCGAGCGAAGCTTTGAATAAACAAGCAAGCCGCACTGGTTTTTCGAAGATTTGTTGATAAGAATATTGCAGATTGGGCCGTCATCAGTCTGACCGTTATACTGTTTCATCCAGAGTTTTATATACGCAAGAGCATATTTGCCATTAGGACCAAGCTTGAATTCTTCTGCATCCTTAGCCAAGTCTTCAATAATAGGCATAAAGTAAGATTGTTTTTCTACTGGAAGTGCTTCAAAAGCGTCTTTAAGAACTTCGGAATACTTTTCTGTAGTCAATAAATACAGGAAATTCATACCAACAGTTTCAGTTGCAGCATACATGAACAACGGGCGAACTCCCTTATAAACGAAGTCCCAGCAGTTTTTGAAAACTACATCGCCACAGCAGTTGGCCATAAAAATCTTGGTGATTACCAAAAGGGGTACATAGCCTTTATATTCGTCAAGATTTGTAATTCCGTTGGCCTTTGCCCATTCTTTTGGGACAAAACGTTTGAGATAACCTGTATCAAGCATCTTTGGCTTAAACTGGGTGCCATCCTGGATAAGGGTCATTGCGAAGGTACCCTTTTCCTTGGCAGCATCAGCTATAAGTTGGTCATAAATCTTGTTGTTCTTTGGCTGCTGCCAGTTAAAGCTCAGGCTGTAGGTTGGATCAATCTGCTGAAGTCTTTTGATAAACTTCGGAAGAGCATCCTTACCACGGCTTGTATTACCCAAGCCAAAGAAATCTTTTCCCTTAGACTCTTCGATAGCCTTTTTAGCTAATTCATCGAAGGTCATTGTCTGAGCCTGGGCTATAATACCTTCAACTTCTTTTGCTCTAGCTGCTTTTGCGGCGCTATTACCATCTCCGCATGCCACCAGAAAAACAGAAGCCAGAACAGCCAATATGCTCAGCGCCTTACCACATATATTTTTCATCATTCTTCTCCTCAACCAAGTGAGTGTACCCTTTAATATAACACATTTATGCGGTAATAGCTATTAGCTTTTAGCTATTGGCACTAGCCGATGAGTTCGTGCTGGTGGTTGGGGCCTTTGGAGCAATTTAAACAAAAACGGATTGGTAACAACAGTATTTATTACTCTATGTATTTTTCCGACTCTGCCATTAAACGGTCGAAATCACTTACATAATTAGCATCTTGGATTACACGATATTGTTCAAATTCACTTTCTGCAAAAGCCTTGGCTATTTCAGCAGTTACCTTGCCCTTATCTTGTAATATTTCAGCATCATTGAATTGCAAAAAAGCATCTAACTTAGATGCCCAGTCTGCCATAGTCATCGGAATATGTCGTCTGGCTTGACGAGTAGCGTAGTCGAGATACATAGTTACTATTTCATTTAATTCTTGCACTTCTTCTTTTTGCAAATAGTTTTTAGCAACAATAACGTCAGCTTTTACAATTTTCCCATTTGGTGCTGTCTTCCAAGAAGTCAGTCCCATATTCTTTTTATTATGATCTGCTCTTGCAACAATCAATTCGGCTGCAGTATTACCATGAACAGCATAATGCATTTTATTCTGAACTGTTGCAAAAAAATCTCTGGTTATTTTGCTTTCTGAAGAATAATCCGCTGCTGTAGCATAAATATCAGTGATTTTCTGATAAAAACGACGTTCACTTGCCCTAATCTCCTGAATTTCAGAAATTAAATGGACAAAATAGTCGTCATCAAAAATCTGGCCATTAACCAATCTATTCTTGTCTAGAAGATAACCTTGCTTAGCAAAAGTTTCCAGCACCTTCGTCGCCCACTGTCGAAACTGAAGAGCACGTTCGGAATTTGTCCTATAGCCGACAGAAATAATAGCAGCCAAGTTATAAAAATTATACTGATAGGTTTTCCCATTATCAGCAACTTGTGCAAAATTTGCACAAGTTGAAATTTCGGTTAATTCACCTTCTGCAAAGATATTTTTCAAATGCTTTGTAACAACAGTCCTATCAACCCCATATAATTGTGCAATAGCCTTCTGAGTAAGCCAGACATTATGATCCTGAATTCTAACCTCAATGCCGGATTCCTTCGCATCACGCGTAAACACAAGAAAATCTACAGTAGAATTTCTTATCTGTAACTTACCAGCCATAATAATCTCCTTGTATCAAAATTATATACAATCACTTCTGAAAAGACAAGCAAGCAACATATCGTCTTTCGCTTTCGAATTCAGTAAAAGTCTTTTGTGAAATAATTAAAATAAATTGCACAAAAGAATAATGCGCACAAATTTTCTGTCTTAGCGATACATATCATCAAAAGTTATTAGCCTTAGATTTTTTCGTTTGGGACATTTAAAGCCAGATTTGGATATAAAGGCATATTTGTAGCATTTAAGTCCAGTAGACTGAACCTGGGAAATTTCTTCATCTATAGTTGATTTTGTAATAGGACTATTTTTAAATTTAACTTCATAGAAAATATAGCCCTTTTCATCTTCAGTAACGACGTCAAATTCACCATTTTTATGCTCTAACGGAGTGTCATAATAGTATTTTCCTATTTTTTCAAAAACCGGATTTATTTTTCCTGCTTTGTTCATATTTATCAAATACTGTATAACTATGCTTTCAAACTGGTGTGGCACATAATTTTCTTCAAAATCTTTTTCTATGTATTTTTTGTAAAACATTTCCGCATCCATTATCTTAAGCTGTGAAGAATATTTAAAAATATACCTGTAATAAAACAGTGAAAGATTGTCAGATACCTGATACCCAACCTTCTTCTTATTATTAGGGTCATTTATGGGAGCTGTTTTTTCAACAACCTCCATTTTCATGAGTTTTTCCAGAACATCAATAAGTGTCGGTCCACTAGAGACATGAGATTGCGACAATATATCGCTGTATTTTGAAAAACCTTTTGCTAATGCTTCAAACACTTCATTAGCATTTACTATCTTTGAAATTTCTGAATTTAAATACAATGAAACTTCGTTTTCCAATCTTGCACCAGATGAAGCAATAAGCTCTATTATATTTTCTTTCACACTTTTTGAATCATCTATTAAACGATTATAATAAGGAATTCCACCAAATACAGAATATATTCTTACCTTATCTTCATTAGAAAAAGCTGGATAAAATAAAGAAGATTCATAATAATCCATCTGTTTCAAATCAATAGTTAAATCAACTCTGCCATACAGTGGATTTGCATGTTCCAGCAAAGATCTCATCACTTCTACATATGAACCGAGAATTACTAGTTTTAATTTGGAGGTATCGCGATATTTATCTATAAGAGCTTGTAAAATACTATCAAGACCTTTTACGGACTCTCTTAAATAAGGATATTCATCTAAGACAAGTGTAATTTTCTCTTTTTCAGAAATTTTGAAAATGAAATCTAAAAGTGAATCAATGTCATTATATCCCAGTTTTGGCATTTCAAGAATATCAGAAACAATATCACTTAAGCATAATACGTTACTAGCTTCTGCAACCTGTTTGCATTCATAATAAATGCTTTTTATATCAGATTGCCGAATCATCTGCTTCACAAGTTCACTTTTCCCGACACGTCGTCTACCATATATCAATACTACAGACAATTCATTCGTATTGCTAATTTTAATGAGTTTGCTAAGATATTCTTTTCGTCCTATGAATTTCATTTAATTCGGTTCCTTCCGAGTCGGTTTATTCCGAATTAAATATATTATATCTTCTCTATATTGTAAAGTTTTAGTTCGGTTACATCCGAGTCAGTTGCATCCGAACTAAATTCATTCAATAAGTTCGTGCTAGTAGTTGGCATGTTTATCTGTGGTTATAGAAACATAACCATGTAATGTGGTAATGTCTGCTTTACCCCGGCAATGCCGTTTCTGTTTGATATCAGTTTATAAGCAATTTCTGGTTTAAAATCATTAATAAAATTATTAAGAGAAACTGACGCAGAATTGCTTGACTTCACTTCTATCGGAACTACGGCACCATTTTTCTCAATAAGAAATTCAAGTTCGTGATTATCATCAGGTTTGTAATAATAAAGTTTATAGCCTCTTTTTATCAGACACTCAGCAATAATATTCTCATAAATACCGCCTTTGGCGTTACCAAGAATAGTATTATTGAGAATTGCACGTTTTGTTTCAAAACCATATAAACATGTCAATAAGCCAGTATCATTTATATATAATTTAAACTGTTCCTCTTTGGCATTGGCCAGAAGTGGAATATAAGGTTCAGAAATATTATAGCAAGGATTGACCATTCCAGAATCAATAAGCCACTGCACACTTCCACCAAATTTTCGTCTGGTCTGCCCTTTCTCAACAGTAGAATACTGAAACTTTTTCAATTCCTTAGCCAACTGCTTTGGAACTGCATCGTAGCACATTCGGACCAACTGTTTCTCTTTGCCTTTAGCATGCTTTGATATGTCATCTTTATATTCTTCCAAAATACTTTTTTGAATATCAAATACCCTATTAAAATCCTTATGCTTCACAAAATCATCAACAACTTCAGGCATTCCCCCCACAACCATATATTCTCTAAATAATTCTTCTAATTTGTTATGAATAGATTCATGTATTTGTTTATCAGAGCCAATGTATTCAGACAATTCACAAACAACATCTTTCGCATATCCATAAGCCCAAAGAAACTCTTCAAAATCTAAGGAATTCAGTGTAAGTTGTGTCTCATAGCCCACAGGGATAGACTCTATTGCATCTACTTCGTCGTCATCATCCATTCCATACGATAATCCTAATAATGAACCAGAAGAAATAACATCAAATCTGAGATCTTCGGCCAAAAATTTGATAGCTGTCCTAGCATTACCACAACGTTGTATTTCATCAAGAAAAATAAGCGTTTTTCCAGGCAATAGTTTTATGCCAGGTATATTTGCACTCATTCTTTTAAAAATTGTCTCAGAACTAAGTTCACCGTCAAATATAATTTTTAATTCCGGATGCTTATAAAAATCGATATAGATGAATGATTCATATTCTTTTTCGCCAAATCTGCGTATTATATATGATTTACCAACTTGTCTCGCCCCTTTGACAATCAGACATTTTTTGATTTTTTCTTCTTTCCTTTTAATTTTCCACTCTAATAGCTCTGAATATATCTTTCTTTCCAGCATCAGAATCCCCCACTTGCATAATTTCGTAATGTTATTTTAGCTAATTTTACATAAAATCGCAATAACAAAATCAAAGATTTTGCATAAAATCGGAAGGTATAAAACGAATTTTTTGCATAAAATCGCAACATCATTAATGCAAGTTGTACTAGTCAAGAAAAGTAGCGCGGGAAGGTTTGAAAAAATTGACCAAAGGGGTTGTGTGTAATATACTTTGGGCATTATGAGCGACCAAGCAGTAAATGAAGCACAAATGTTTGAAACGGAATCAGTCTGGAAAATTATCTGGAAACTGACTCCGCCTGTTATGCTGTCAAGCCTTGTTTATGCGCTATACAATCTTGTAGACAGCTATTTTATCGGGAAATATTCCACTGATGGTTTAACTGCCCTTTCGGTAATTTTCCCATTGCAGTTATTGCTTTGGGGGCTTGGAACAGGCATCGGCACAGGTGTAAACACCCAGATGTCAAAATTATATGCACAGAAAAGAACAACAACTGCAAATTACACTGGTGGTGCAGGACAGATTCTAGCGTTTTTTGCATGGTTACTCCTTGCTATTTTCTCCATTTTTTTCATGAAGCTCTATGTAACTACTACAGCAAGTTCAGAAAAAGCAATAGAATATGCCATTGTTTACGGGAATATAGCTATGATTGGCAGCCTTCCCATCAGTCTTGTTTTCATTTGGGAAAAAATCCACCAATCACACGGAAATATGAAGCTGCCTATGATAGGGATGGTCTGTGGCGCAATAACCAATACGATATTAGACCCTATTTTTATTTTCGGATTGGGTCCAATCCCGTCAATGGGTGTCGCAGGCGCAGCCTATGCCACTATAATCGGACAAACAGTAAACGCCATTATAATTTTCAGAGGTGGCTGGAGACCGCTACCGAAGCTTTCAGCATTAAATAAATATTCATTTCATATTTTCAAGCTTGGGTTCCCTGCTCTATTGATGCAGTGTTTGTTCACTTTTTATATTTATTTATTAAACGTAATTCTTGCCGGCTTCTGTGATGAATCGGTCACTGTCCTCGGGCTTTATTACAAACTTCAGACATTTTTCTTTATTCCATTATTCTCATTGCAAATAATAATTGTTCCTGTTTTAAGCTACAATTACGAAAGAAAGCTTTTTCAGAGATGCCACAAAGTACTCATTGACTCGATACTATTTTCAGCAATAACAATGATTGTTGGCGTAATCAGTTTTGAAATCTACCCAGTAGAATTAATAAGTTTATTCTCGACAGAACCCAAGGTTATTGAAATCGGCATAACAGCCTTCAGAGGCATAGGAGCCAGTTTTATTCCAGCCTGCACGTCCCTAACCTTCCCTATTTATTTTCAAGCTATCGGTATGGGGAAAGAAAGTTCGCTGCTCACAATTCTTCGTCAGATTTTCTGCCTGGTCCCTATTTTCTGGTTGCTCTCGAAAATAGGGTTGGATTATGCCTGGTGGTCGTTCCCCATATCGGAGCTCATCACCACTGCACTTGGAGTTTATTTGTATAGGAAGCAGAGGAAGCTGGAAGCTAGAAGCTAGAAGCTAGAAGCTAGAAGCTGGAAGCTGGAAGCTAGAAGCTAGAAGCTAGAAGCCAGAAGCCAGAAGCTGGAAGCTGGAAGCATATCATCTGTATGAATAGAGTATAAGGTATGTTTCAATAGGCTTGTAGCTATTGGCTATTAGCTGTTGGCCGAGAAAATATACCATGTTTACAAAAAGTTTGCTTT
>JAZUDR010000115.1:0-9110 GCA_045639725.1 Candidatus Avigastranaerophilus sp.
GTCCGCCCACGGCACGGCCTTCCTCCTTTACGGGCTGTCGCCATGGATGGCGGCGTGCAGTTGCTACAGGATGTAGCATAAAACTGCTGAAGGTGGATTCTGCGAAGCAGAAGACGAATGAGGGGCAATGCCAAGCGAGTAATCAAAACAAAAAAAGCGCCAGTGTGAACTGGCGCTTTTTTGCGTTTATACTCAGAATATAGAGTCGAAGAGGCGGGTCATGATGCCCTGACGGTTTGCTCTTGATACTGAGCCTTTGCCGTCAAACTTGATCTGGGCGTCTGCAAGAAGTTTGGAGTCGATGCTGTTGTCGGCTGTGATATCCTTTGGTCTTGCAACACCGCGGACTCTCATCTGCTGGGTTTCTTTGTTTACAACGATTGCGCGGCTGCCTTCAATAAGAAGATTGCCGTTAGGAAGTATTTCAAGAACTGTAGCAGTGATCGTGCCTTCAAGGCTTCCGCTTCTGGTGGTGGTTCCTTCACCGTCGAATTCATTGCTTATCTTCTGCTGACCAGTAATATTCTTCATGATTTTTTTGAAAATCGGAATTCTTGGTTCGGCAGTAGCTTCGATTTCGGTTTCCTTTTCGGTCTTGGTTGTGGCCTTGGACTGGGCGTTTGTTGATTCAGAAATCTTGATTGTAATGATGTCGCCTGGCTGATAGTTGCGGGCGGCACCCTGAGATGAATACAAATCATTGCCGTTGAGCCACAGAGCAGCGCCTTGAACGCCAGTTCCACAGCACAAGAGAGCTAAGACCAAAAATACGATTGCAAGATTATTTCTGAGCATATTCAACAACACCTTTATCAGTAATAACGCCGGAAATCCTGCGTTTGTTCTTCAAGTTAATGAGTTCGATTTCATCGCCATTATTGCCGCCCTGAACAGCCTTTGCTGGAATGCTTAATGAGAGGGCGCCACTGTTTACTCTGAATTCAACACTTTCACCAGGCTTTATCAGCCAGTCGTCTTCAATAGCTTTCTTGGCAGAGGTTGTTCCCAGCATCGTAAGAGCATTTGCTGTCCTTACACCGGAATTCACTTTCTTGACCTTAGCTTTAGCAGTCTTTTTGGCTTCACCTTTGTTAGAAACGTCTGAGTTTCTGATGATAGTGCCGGCTGATTTAAAGCGGTCAAGTGTCATTCCTATTACATCCTTGTAAGGAACGGCAGTATTGTTCTTTTCGTTCTTGATAATAACTTCATAAGGTTCAACCATGTCTTCAGTGACTACTTCGCCTGGCTTTACAAGCTGACAGAGCTTTGCTGCCTGAATGGTCTTGCTGACACTTACCTGAACAAGCTGTCTGAATGGACCGCCTTCGGTTTCTGCGTCCAAAGCGAAAAGTCTCATTCCGAGCTCGTTGTTTGAGTTGGAACTGATGTTCCAGCTTATGATGTTACCAGGAAGAACTATTGTGGAAGCCAGTCTTGAAAAGTCGAAGGTGAGCTCGTCTTCGGATTCTGACTGGCAGTATTCGGCTATTCTGGCCTTTATTTCATCGCTCTTAAGAATAGAACCCAATCTTTTAATTACAACGTTTTCGGGAATATCAACAGATTCGGCAAGGCTGCCAAGCTTCTGACTGATTGTTTCCTTGTCTAGCACTAATTCCCCAAGAGGGTTGGGAATATTGCCAATCTGGATGTTTTCCAGTTCCTTGCGAGTGTTTTCGTCACTGGTCTTGATTAATGAGTCTGCCCTGACAGCACTGCCGGCTACGACAACATTGCTCTTGAAGGAAACAGGGGTTCCAACAGGATTGGTGTTGCGGATGCTAGCCAAAACCGGGCTGGCTACGGATAAACCAAGTAAGACTGCTATGATTGAAAGATTGGATTGTTTGCTCATATTAGATTACTATTTCTTAAGATTGTTTGCTATACCTAACATTGTATCTGAGGTCTGGATTGTCTTGGAGTTTGCTTCGTAAGCACGCTGAGCAACGATCATGTTAACCATTTCTTCAACTACCTTAACGTTAGAGCGTTCAATGAAGCCCTGAGCGATTTCACCAAGTTCATCCTGACCAGGAGTGCCTACAACGGGGTCACCAGAACTGCCTGTCGGAACAAAGAGATTCTTTCCAAGTGCTCTGAGACCTGACGGGTTAATGAAGTCTGCTAATTCAATCTGACCGATAACTTCAAGGTCGGTCTGGTTTGGCATCTTGGCTGCAATGATACCTGTTGAGGTGATATTGAGGCCGAGAGCGTCCTGAGGAATAGTAGTTTCAGGGAGGATTGTATAACCGTTGGAGGTAACGATGATACCATCTTCAGAAATCTTCCATGCACCGTCTCTGGTGTAGGCTATATCGCCGTTCGGAAGCTGAACCTGGAAGAAGCCTTCGCCTTCGATTGCTACGTCGAGGGATTCGTCAGTTTCTTCGTATTCACCCTGAGAGAAAAGTCTGTGAGTGGCAACTGGCTTAACACCATGACCAAGCTGAACGCCGACTGGGTATTTGTATTCAGATGTAATTGGAGCACCTGGTTCAATAATTGTCTGATACATAAGGTCTTCGAAGTCAACGCGCTGCTTCTTGTAACCAGTAGTAGATACGTTTGCAAGGTTGTTGGAAACAACAGCAATGTGTGTTTCCTGACCCTTCATGCCAGTGGATGCTGACCACAATGATCTCATCATAGGACTTTGTTCCTCCGTTTCCTATTTATTATTATCAGCCTTTGGTCTTGCCAACGCTGTTAATTGCTTTGTCCAAAAGGCTGTCGTGAGATTGGATAGCCTTAGAATTTGCTTCGTAAGCACGTGATACTTCAATCATGTTAACCATTTCTTCTACAACGCTGAAGTTCGGCATTTCCAAGTAACCTGGGCAGAAATTGGTTTCGGCTCTTGTTACTGTTCCGTAAGCTCTTACGAACTTGTTGGAGCCTTCTTTGCGGAAGGACTTGCGGTCTTCGGCAATACCTGTAACGAGTCTGTATTCGCCTTCGTTGTCTACGAGGACTCTACCTTCTTCGTCGATGGTGCATTTTCTGCCGATTCCAACCTGAATGCGCTGTAGTCTGGCATTAACACTGCCGTCATCGTTAATCATGACACCGGAATTCTGTTCCTCATCGCCAACGACTTCCCCCATAACATAGGAGCCATCTTTGGTAACCAGGAAACCTTCGTTATCCAATGTCCAGGAACCGTCTCTGGTAAAGCGGATACCGTTTGGGGTTTCTACCAGGAAGAAGGCCTTTTCATTATCAACGGTGATGTCCAGATCGTTACCGGTGTAGTTCATGCTACCGGCTTCCCATCTTGTGTAGGTTTCATCGAAGATGGCACCTGTTCCAAGCTTACCGATACGTGGGTATCTGTAAATAGGGCGGGGTGGGTAGAGTTCACCGTCATTAACGCGTCTTATCTGCATTGTGGGCAGTTCCTTGAAGGCTGCTCCGTCCTGCTTGAAACCTGTTGTATTTACGTTGGCCAGGTTGTTGGCAATCTGGTCCTGACGCATGGTTTCAATCAGCATTGCAGAAGCTGATGTGTAGATACCGCGAACCATTAATTTTCTCCTTCCAGATCACAGCCGCAGTTATCTTCAACAGTGCAGGGACCTATTTTCTTGAAAACGTCTTCGCCAATAGGATTATTGCCGAAAGCGAGGTAATGGGCTAAGTGCGCATGAAGGCACTTAACTCCGCGGAAATCACGGCTACCAGCAACGGTAGTGTTCTTGAGAATGTCAGAAATGTGTTCGGGAAGCTCTCCTTCATACATTTCCTGAGCCATCTGGAAACGGTATTCTGCGATTTCTCTCTGGCCCTTTAAGAATTCTTCTCTGAAGTCAGCATCATCATTCAGCTTTTGGGAATAAAATCTGACCATGCCATGCTGTTCTAAGTCAGCAGCGAGGGTCTTTAATCTGGGACAAACTAACCATATAAATGATGGAAAAGGCTTCCAGAGATTATCTTCAAAAAATACAGGGTTTGCTACGAGAGTCTGTGGACTACCGTTTGCACATCTGGTCTTGATTATAAAAGGGGTTCGTGGTTCACGTCCAAGAAGGGCAACCGCACGTTTATAGTCTTTTTCCGAAATATTTTTGTCTGCCATGATTTTATTCCCTAACTTATTTTTTTCTTTCTTAGAAAACAAATCGGCAGTTTGCTAAAATAACCTTAGCATTTTTTTAATTTTTTTTTATAAGCCGGGAAAATATTTTTCAGAGCAGGGTTCACTGCTTCAATAACACTTCCCTTGTTTATTTTAAGAACTAATGTTATAAAAAAAGAGAGCTTGCAGAGGAGATACCAGCATGGAAGACAATCACGAAAACAATAATATTGACCAGAAACCTTTGAATAATTTCCCAGCTAATTGTAAACAGGGAAGGGATCCGAAGGCTGTAGAGATTTCCGATGAAGAATTCCAGCAGCTTGCTAAAGAAGAGCTTAAACATCAGCTCGACGAGACTTCCAATGTTGATTGTGAGTCCGGAATAAAGCCACGGATTAGAACAGTTTTAAAGCTTGCATTTGCTTTCTTTGTGTGTATGCTTATCTGGTCAATAATTGATCACCCCAGAGTAATTCATGAAAGTCCGGATAGGCGTCTTTATGCCTGTTTTGGATGCCAAAGAGTTATTTTAGGTGCTATAGAAATGTATAACATGGATAACTCGGAGTTAATGACTGAACTTAATGAAAAGAATCTGCAGATTCTCGTTGATAAAAAGTATTTTAAGCAGTTGCCGGAGTATCCGACTAAAGATTGTAAATATGAGTGCTATGGCTTAGATGGAAACGAAGGTCATATTTACTGTGTTTATCATGGGGAACCGGGAACGCAACTCATAAAAGGGCAGCCCTCTCCGTATCTGGCCGCGAAAAATGCCGAAAATAAAAAGGGCACAATCATCGCATTTGCCATTCCAATATTATTAATCATAGCCGCAATCTGGGCGTTTAGGTAAATACTATGTATAATCAGAACTATGAACAAAAGAATAATTATCTGCATGATAACCATGCTATGACTGGCAATACCGCCTTTGGGAATACCAGAAAGCCCATAAAAAAGAAATGCGCAGGGATTTCGTTTGGTTCCACAGTAGGTTGGATGGTTCTCCTTGCTCTGATTGGCGGTTTTTTTGTATTTGTATTTAAATTAATAAACTCTTATGTATATCCATTCAAGACTGTGATAGGGCTTGGTTCCGGTGCTAATGTTGTCTGTCTTGCCCTTGGTGCTGTAGCTACATTTTTTGTTCTTGAATATTTGAAGAAGACGTTTAGTATGTCGCTAAAATGGTGGCAAACTTTTTTATTCCTGTGGGTTATATTCGGGTCATCTTATAATTTTATGACTAATGTCTGTGAATTGCTGAACTCTTTCGATTTTTGGAGTAAAGAAAAAGTTTATAAATACTACGTAAAAGGCAGGGATTCAAAGGGGCATTCTGTTTACAATAGCAGGACTAAGTCAAAGAAAGACGTATGGACTTATTATTTGTATATAAAGCCTGACATTGAGTCCAAAGATAGCGAAACGCGCAAGATTGTTGTTGATAAAGGATCCTATGATATTGCAGAGGGTGGCGACAACTGGTTTAATTACACAAAACCAGGTCTGTTCGGTTATGAACATGTAAGCAAAAGACCTAAGCTTATTCATAACGGCATCGGGGACATTCTTATTAAACGCCAGTTGGAAAGGGGCACAGAAGATTGTCAGCTAAAATTGGATAGGATGGAGCTTGCTTCAAAGTGCCATCGTTTGCGTGACTTGATAAAAAAGTATCCTCATATGGAAGATGTATATAAGGCAGAGATTGCCGAGCACGAGGCTGCAATCCAAAAGATAGCCCAACGCGAAAGGGAGCTTGAAATCGAACTCTACCGCAGCCTCCAGAAATAAACCTCCCTCGAGGCTGTCTGAATACTCAGCCAGCCGGGATTGGGGCAGGGTAAAGGGGCTAAAAAAATAAACCCCTTCGTAAAGGGGGCAGGGGGGATTTCTTCATTGAATTTATAATTTTTACTGATTTGTTTGCATAGTTTGCTCAAACCGAGTTGATTTTTAAATAATCCAAATATACAATGTAAAAGGTTATATCTTAGATTTTTAAGAAATGGAAAAATTTAAAAAAATGAACTTCTATGATGTAAAAAAAGGACTCTCAATTACAGTCTTTGCGACATCTCTGATGATGCTTCCATTAGCAGAGTGTTATTCCAGTGATAATCCGAACAATGGTAACAGTGTAGTTACAAATACAAATTCGGATACATCAAAATTCACAGCCAACATCGATAAATACTGGCAGAATAATGATATAGACAGACTTTTAAAAGAAGAAAAAAATGCTCCGGAAGATTTGGTTGAATTAAGAGCAAAGATGCTCAAAGGATACGGAGAAAACAAAGAAATTTCCGGTAAATACGATGAAAGCCTTGCAGCGAAAACATTAAGCGGAATCTATGTTGGCAAAAAGGATGAAAACAATGTTGTTTCATGGAAAGGGGTTCCCTACGCAAAGCAACCTGTCGGAAATCTGAGATGGAAAGCACCTCAAAAACCAGAAGCAAGTGACAAAGTAATGGAAGCCTATTATTTTGGGAAATCTTCTGTTCAAGCGGAAGGCACAGATGAACCTTCTGGATTATATCCACAGGGCGAAGAATGTCTTAATTTGAATTTATGGAACAATAAGTCAGACAATTCCAATAATAAACCTATTATGGTATGGATTCATGGTGGTGCATACATTCAGGGCGGTGCTAACACAGATGAATATGAAGGAACAAACTTCGTTAAAAATCACCCAGAAGTAATTTACGCATCTATTGATTACAGAACAGACTTTTTGGGATTCATCAATCTGAGTAAGGTATCTGGTGCTGAAAGCTATACTGATACAGCAAATCTTGGCTTGCTTGATGAAATTCAGGCACTTTCATGGCTAAAGGAAAATGCAAAAGCTTTTGGAGGAGACCCTGAAAGAATCACAATCTTCGGTGAATCTGCTGGTGGCGGGTCTGTATCAGCATTGACACTTGCTCCACAGGCAAGGGGATTGTTTAAACGTGGAATTGCACAGAGTGGTGTAGTTACCGCCTATCTTCGCTCTCCAGAAAAGAGTATTGAACGTACGGGCAAGATTATGGAAATATGCGGTGCAAAAAATCTTGATGACCTTTTGTCCTTAACAGTAAGCGACATCAGAAAAATCGAAACAATCTTACTTGAAAAAGACGGAGTAGATTATCCTTATCCACAGCGTGATGACATCGTAATTCCAATGGACCTTAAAGCGGCAATAAGCTCTGATACACGCAACGGTTTCGATTTAATGATTGGAACCACTAAGGATGAGTATAATTACTGGAACTTGCTTTACGGAACAGAAAGAAATAAGGAAATAACGAAAGATCTGATAAAAAGCGCTCTTGCTAATGCCAGTGATGAACTGAAAGCAAAATATGATAAATTCATGTCCATGCAAGGGAAAAGTGAATTTGAAAATATGCTTCAGTTTATCAATTACAGATCGTTCCATTGTCCTGCCAGATATGAAATAGAAACACATGTAGCAAATGGACAAAATACATACGTTTATTATTTCACAGAAGAAGATAAGAATCCTGACATTCTATCATGCCACGGATTTGATTTAGGCTTTGTTCTTGGAAATGTTGAAAAAGACCGTGTAAAGGACCTTGCCAAGGCAAACAAACTGAGTGAAATAATGCAGCAGATGTGGATTAATTTTGCAAAGACTGGCGATCCAAGCCTAAAGGCTGGAGAAGTTGATGGCATCGGTGAAATCGTTTGGGACAAATATCAGCTTAAGGATGGTAAGGTTATGGTATTTGATTCTGAAGGAACAAGACAGGAAAACGATCCCGTTAAAGAAGGTAGTGACTTATTAATGGATATGTTTTTCTTAAGGTTAAAAGATAATTAATCCCAAAAACTAAAGTGAGATTTTATAAATGGAAAGAATAATTAAAACATTGTTTGTGATTTGTTTAATCGCTGTTTCATCTGTTTGTTATTCATCAGATAACGGCAAGGAATCTGCTAACAAGGTTAAATGCTATAATGGTACTTTTGTAGGAACTGAAGAGAACGGAATTATCTCTTTTAAAGGTATTCCATTTGCAAAGCCTCCTGTTGGCGAACTTAGATGGAAGGCTCCTCAGAGTGTTGAAGCCAGCAACGAAACCTTCGATGCAACGAAATACGGCAAAGTAGCTTTACAGCCTGAAGCCTCTTCCGAACCAGTAAGTCAGCATCCGGAAAATATGAGCGAGGACTGTTTGACGCTAAATATCTGGACAACAGGTAAAACAGACAAAAAGAAACCTGTAATGTTCTGGATGCATGGAGGTGCATTCTCCTATGGTAGCAGTATAGACTCTTTATATGACGGTTCTCATATCTTAGCAGAACACCCCGATGTAGTAGTGGTAACAGCTAATTATCGTCTTGGACTTTTAGGTTACGTAGATTTTTCAGTCGTCAAAGGTGGCGAAAAATTTCCTACGTCAGGCTATAACGGTCTTCTTGATCAGATAGAAGCTCTCAAATGGATTCAGCAAAACATTGAAGGTTTCGGTGGAGATCCTAGTAACGTTACCATATTTGGTGAATCAGCCGGTGGCGGTTCTGTTTGTGCTCTCCTTGCCGCAAAAGGAACAGAAGGACTTTTCCAGCATGCTATTGCCCAGAGCGGTGGTCTTAACTTCACCTACACCCATAAGGATTTTGCCAGATTTAATGCCGCCAGCCTCTTGTTAGAAAAGGCTGGTGCAACTTCTGTGGATGACCTCATGAAGCTGTCTGAAGCAGAACTTTTTAATATTTATCTTGATACCAAAGACGGGAAGTCTCTCTCATTTTTATACTATGCCCCACTTCGAGGAACTGACAGCATAATTCCGGAAGATGCATATCAGGCAATACTTGATGGTGCAAGTAAAGATGTAGACTTGATGATTGGGACAACTGCAAATGAATATAATTACTTCATATTCGATGCTCTCAACCCATCAGTAGAAAAAGAAGGCCACGTTCTTTCTGAAGAAACAAAGAAAGCTTTCTCTGAAATGATGTTAGACCCGACTCTTAACCG
>JAZUDR010000116.1:0-8816 GCA_045639725.1 Candidatus Avigastranaerophilus sp.
TATAATTTCGATAACATCAGAAGTTTGTGGGCAAGACATGCTTATATTGCCTATGCCTGGTCAGAAGATTACCCCGGCAAAACCAAACACTCAGCAAGCAACACCACAACCTGCCCCCAAAACAGTTCCCACTGTAACTACCCCTACTACCAATTATTCTCAACCGTCAAAACAACAAAAGCCATCTGCCCAAAGTCCACGCAATAATGGCATAAACGCTAACGGAACAATTCTTCCAATGCCAATGCCCAATAGTGGCAAAAAATCTACAGCGACAAACCGGCCCCCAGTTAATAGTAATCCAAATACAGCAGTCGCAAAACCAACAACTGGCAGTAATATAATAGCTGTTCCATCTCAGACACAGCAACCAACTACTCAGCAGAATATTTCAGGTAATCAGCCTTTGATTGCAATTCCTGCGACCAATAAGCCTGCTAATTCGCAGATTCAGAATGACGATTTCATACCACCGCCTCCACCACCAAAGCCTGTTACATCACAGCCAGCAAAAGCCGTTGCTGCTCAACCTCCAACTCCAGCACCTGCTCAAGCAGAAAATCAGGAAGATGATCTTTCCAGCTTCTTTAATGACACTGATTTTCCAATGCCACCAGATGAATCTACTGCTTCTGTTAATGGCGAAAACGTTGAAGATCTGCTTCCACCAACACAGCAGGAAACAACAGTATCAAGCAATACAACTGGCGAATCAATTACGGTATACCCCAAAGATACAGGCTCTGCCATATTCATGGTTATGAAATCATGGAAGTGCGATGATTACGACGCAGAAAAACTGATACAACAGGCCCTTGAAGTTTACGGGAAAGAATCTGACGACGTATTCCAGATTACTGGCTTAGACAACTTAGCAAAGGGATTTGCTGTTTCTATCGAAGAAGAAGACATCACTTTAGACGAACTCATGGATATATTGGCTTCTAAGTCTGGAAACGACTGGGGCGCAGATATACCAAATAAAATGATTTATGTTTATCCGAAGGGTATAAAGACAGAATCATACGTAAGCTGGGAATAATATAAGAGAATCGGCTGATGCCGATTTTGTTAGGCACCGAGGTATTTTTGGGAAATCCAAGTGTCAGCGAGCGTGTCGTATTCGTCGTCTAAAATTGAATAGGTTACAGCATCCTGCCAATGTCTATCGATAAAAAGGCACTGACGTGAGATTCCTTCCTTAACAAAGCCTAATTTCTTAGCGACTGCAGTGGACGCTTTGTTTTCTCTTGTAATAGCCAGCCATATTCTGTGAAGGCTACATTCTTCAAAAGCAAATGAAATCAAAGTAGCTAAGGCTTCCGTTATATAACCTTTATTAGCTTCTGCTTCGTCAATCCAATATGAAACGCCAGCCGAACGCTGAATACCATAATCAACAGAGTGTAACGCAATTCTACCAATCATTTTGTCGTCTTCCGTTCTGAATATAGAAAGATCCAAGCGCTGTCCTTTTCTGGAAAGAATCTGATCTTCAGCAATAAGATTCGTAACACATTGCAAAGTAATAGCATCAGGCTGAGGCTGAATCCACTTTTCCAAATAATCGCGATTTTTAAGCATTAATTCGCGTAATTCTGGTGCGTCAATTTTCTTGCAACGTCTTAAATAAGTGCGAGGTGTATATAGTTCTCTTCCAAGAGGTATTATGCCAGCAAAAATTTCTGATGGTTTTTGTAGCATCTGAAGCAAACTTTCTGAATATGAAGACTTAGTCATAAATACCTCCAAACAAGTCAACAATATTTAAGGAACTATATAACAAGCTTCTGGATTAAATAGAATAAATCCGGAAACAGAGAGTTCAGGAACCATCTGGTAGGATTCCGTCAGAGAAAGACCAATACGAGACGGTTCTAAGATATCAAAAAGCTCTTTTTGGTATGAAAGATCAGGACAAGCCGGGTATCCGAAAGAATAACGGCATCCGAAAGGTTTATCAGACTGAGCCAGCTTTTTTTCCAACAACTCTTCACAGATAGTGCGATGAGTTACAACAGCGCCACAGTCAGCCATTTCAGCGCCAAGGCCGTGAAGCAGATGGTAATCGAAATAGCTGTTAGCTTCGAAAAGCTGCTTTTCTGCTTCGATTATTTTTCCGCCAATAGTGGTAGCAAAGAAAGCAAGGTAATCGCCGGAGGGGGAGATGAAATCAGAGATACAAGAATATTGGTGTTTCAATATCGGTTTGGAGGAATAAAATCCCCCCTGCCCCCCTTTATAAAAGGGGGTTGAAGACATTACCAGTTCAAGTTTTTCTGAATCATTGGATACCAGCTGTGAGGAATAAAATCCCCCCTGCCCCTCTTTATGAAAGGGGGTGACAGCCGTTTTTCGCGGGAAGGTAAAGGTCTTGGTAGTTGCTGGTTGGTCGATTATTATAGAGTCACCCTGTGAGTGGCATTGGTAGAAGCCATAGACGGCTTTGCATTCTATGCGAGGAGCTTCTGCTTCCTGCTGAATCAGCTTGTCTAATGCTGGTTTAGCTTTTGTTTCAATGATTTTATGATATTCCTCGTCGGAAAGATTTCCCTTAGAAAAGCCCCACCTTCCCTCGAACAGAACCTTCTTCGAAAGAACTTTAAAAAGCTCTTCTGTAGGTATATCAATGATTTTGCTGCCGAAGAAAGGAGGAATCATTTTCAATTCTTATGAATGTTTTTCATCCATAATTCTCTGCATAATCTTCACTGTGTCAATAGCATCACCAGCGTAGAAAACCCTACCCTTGTAGATTGCCTGAAGGTCCTTTTCAACATAATCCTTAGTGAGAGCAGCACCTCCAAGAATTACATCAGGCAAGAATCCTCGGCGATTAAGTTCTTCCAGGTTTTCTTTCATGACGATTGTTGATTTTACAATCAAGCCACTCATGCCAATTACATTGGACTTGTTTTCTTCAGCGGCTTTAATCATAGTTCCAATATCTACCTTAATACCAAGGTCAACTACATTAAAACCGTTATTTGCGAGCATTATGTTAACAAGATTTTTACCGATATCGTGAACGTCACCGGCAACAGTGGCCAGAATAAAGGTTCTGTCGGCAGAAGCTTCCTGCTTTTCCATGTATGGAGTCAGCAAGTCAACGGTTTTCTTAACAACTTCGGCAGATTGCAGAACAAAAGGCAGTTGCAGTCTACCATCGCCAAAATATTCCCCTACCTTCTGCATTGCGGGAAGAAGAATTTCGTTAATTACTGCTTCTGGCTTGTATTCTGCTCTGAGCTTTTCCAGCAAGCTTTCCAGTTCAGAAGAGTCACCGTCAATAACCTTTGCGGAAAGCTGTTCCGAAGGTTTGAGATCAGCCTTGTTAATTTTGTTTTCCTGGGCAGTTTCGCCTTCAAAGGCTTTGAGGAAAGCAGTCAGGTCTGAACCGTCATTGTGTCTGTTATAAATCAAATCCAAAGCCAATTTCTGCTTATCTTCAGAAATTGAAACAGTTGGAATAATCTTGGCCGGATTAACAATTGCACTGCTAAGACCGTGTTTAACAGCTTCTGACATGAATACAGAATTTAATATTTCTCTTACAGCGGGCTTCAAACCAAATGAAACATTGCTGAGACCAAGAACTGTATTAGCAGTCGGCATCTTTTCAGAAATTCCCTTAAGTGCATTAAGAGTTTCGAGAGCAGAATTTCTTAATTCCACGTCACCACTGCCTACTGTGAAGGTCAATGGGTCGAACAGCAAATCAGATTCCTTGAAGCCGAATTCGCCAACAAGAATATCCCTGATACGAAGAGCAATAGCAATCTTCTTTTCAGCAGTCTTTGCCATGCCTTCTTCATCGATTGTCAGACAAATCAGCATTGCGCCAAAAGTTTTCGCAAGAGCAGCAACTTCGCGAAGGCGCTTTCCACCGTCTTCAAGATTTACAGAGTTGATAATGCAACGACCACCGTGGTGCTTCAAGGCGGTTTCGATAACAGAAGGAATTGTAGAGTCGATTACCAGTGGCAGGTTTACCTGAGTTGCGAACATTGACGCAGCCTTCTTCATATCGGCCATTTCATCGCGACCAACGTAAGCAACGCAGAGGTCAACCATGTGAGCACCACCGCGAACCTGTTCCTTACCCATGGCAACCATTCCATCGAAGTTATCTGCTAACAAATATTCACGGAATTTCTTTGCACCGTTTGCATTAGTGCGTTCGCCGATAAGTGCAGGAGCAGGGTTCTGGCGCATTTCAACTGCATTGAAAAGGCTTGAAACCTTGGCTTCAGATTTTACATTTCTCTTGGCTGGCTTGAGACCTTTTATTGCCTTAACAACAGCAGCAAGATGATCTGCGCGTGTTCCGCAGCAGCCACCACATATGTTTACGCCATATTCTGTTACAAATTTCTTATGGAATCCGGCAAATTCTTCCGGAGTCATTCTATAGAAAGGCTTGCCATCAACATTTTCTGGGAGACCAGCGTTTGGCATTACCAGAATAGCACGTGGCCAAAGTTTGGTTACAAGGGCAACATGGCGTTCCATTTCCATAGGACCGCATGAACAGTTGAAACCAAGAACGTCAACGAAATCAAAAGGTTCGATGGCAGCAACAACAGACGGGATATCACTACCAATAAGCAGATTACCAGAAGTTTCCAGGGTTACGGAGACAACAACAGGAATTCTTGTTTTAATCTTTGCGAACAGCATCTGAGCAGCATAAAGAGCTGCTTTTATCTGGAGCACGTCCTGACAGGTTTCAATCTGGAGAATATCGATGCCAGCTTCGTAAAGTGCTTCAAACTGTTCTGTATAAGCAGCAACCATGTCATCGAATTCGATGTTTCCAAGAGATGGAAGTTGGGAAGTCGGACCAATAGAGCCTGCAATATATCTTGGTGTGCCGCCGCCACATTCAGCAATAGCCTTCTTAGCGATTTCAACAGCTTTTTTGTTGATTTCGGCCACTTTATCAGCCATTCCATATTCTTTGAGGGTTATTCTAGTGCCGCCAAAAGTGTTGGTTTCAATAACCTGGCAACCAGCTTTCAGAAAGTCTTTGTGGACCTTGCAAACAGATTCAGGGCAATAAAGATTCAAAGCTTCGCTGCAGCCGTCTTTTCCGCCGTAATCTTCGGATTTGAGCTGCTGAGCGATGAGGTTAGTGCCCATAGCACCATCGTAGACGAGAACACCTTGAGATAATATGTTGTTAAATTCTTGTATTGTTAGTTTTGCCATGATTAATTGAAAATTGATAATTGAGAATGGAAAATGAATTGTTTGGTTTCTGCTGCTTTAACCAGCTTTGTGCTTGTTGATGGTTTGATATTGAGAATTTCGAATTTTCAATTCTCCATTCTCAATTTTCCATCATTTAAGGACTTCGATTACCTGTTTGAAGCAGTCAACACGGCCGAGTGGAACGCTGACCTGAACACCCTGAACGAAGTCTTTTACTCCGAGAAGTGCTTCGCGGGCAGCCTGAATACCAACTTCGCGTTGAGCATCAAGGGTATCAGCCTTGCGCATCTTTTCCATGATGTGGTCTGGAACAGAAGCACCAGGAACTTCATTATTCATGAATTCTGCATTCTTCAGGCTTACGAGAGGCCAGATACCTGCAATTACAGGTATTCTGCAGTGTTCAATGCGCTTAAGGAAATTCTTAAGAAGTTCTGGATCATAAACAGGCTGAGTTACAGCAAATTCAGCGCCAGCCTTAACCTTCATTTCGAAGCGTTTTACTTCAAGGTCAAGATCGATAGCGCCTGGGTTGGCACCGACACCGCAAAGAATTCCTGTTGGCTTACCGATAAGGTTGTTACCAAGGTCACGACCATGATTCAATCTATGAATGATGTTTACAAGACCGATTGAATCGATATCGAAAACGGCGGCAGCCTGTGGGTAGTTACCAACCTTTGGCGGGTCACCGGTGATAGCAAGAACATTATGAATACCAAGAGCGTAAGCACCCATCAAATCTGACTGCAAGCCAAGTATATTTCTATCGCGGCAGCAGAAGTGAAGCACTGTTTCGAGGTTAGCTTCTCTTTCAATGAGAACGGCAAGAGCAAAAGAACTAAGTCTGGCAGAGGCTCTTGGTCCATCTGGCAGATTAACAACGTCAACACCACATTCCTTAAGTTGCTTTGCTTTTTCAACAGCCTTAGTCGGGTCGCAGCCCTTTGGTGGTGTAAGTTCGGCTTCAATAACGAATTTTCCGTCATGAATCTTCTTGCCAAGGGTTGATTTTTCTTCAGTTGGAACAACTACAATGCCTTCTGCATCCTGTTCTTCAACTTCGAGAATTTTAATGATAGAAGCCTTGCCACCAGTGGTATTAGCTCTTGAAGCATTGGCTATCCACTTTATGTGGTCTGGTGTAGTACCGCAGCAACCGCCAAGAATGCGAACGCCAATCTGAATGAAGCGCTTTGCATATTCCCCAAAATATTCTGGGTTGCAGAGGTAAATTGTGCGGTTTTCAACCATTCTTGGAAGACCAGCATTTGGCTGGGCAATAAGAGGCAGGTTGGTAAGCTCACGAAGCTTTTCCATTGCATCAAACATAATCTTTGGGCCAACCGAACAGTTGAGACCTATTATGTCTGCTCCGCTATTGTTCAGTTTCGAAGAGATTGTTTCAAGGTTAGTTCCGTAAATAGTGCAGAAATCTTCGCCAATAGTCATGGAAGCGATTATCGGCTTGTCAGTTAGCTTGCGAGCAGCTTTTACTGCTATTTCGAGTTCATTGATGTCAACAAAGGTTTCGAAAGCAAGTAGGTCAACGCCACCAGCGAGAAGTGCACTTGCCTGTTCTGCAAAAGCCTTTTCAGCTTCATCAGCAGTGATTTTGCCCATTGGTTCAATTCTTGCCCCTAATGGACCGATAGAACCGCAGACATAAGCGTTGTCACCGGCTATTTCCTTAGCGATTTTAGCTGCTTGGAAGTTTATTGCTTCAAGCTTGTCGGCTAATCCGTGGGGAGCCAGTTTAAAGCGGTTTGCACCGAAAGAGTTGGTTTCTAAAACCATTGCGCCAGCATCGAGGTATTCCTTGTGGATTTCCTTGACCAAAGCCGGCTGAGAGAGATTCAATTCATCGAAAACCCTGTTAATAAACACGCCTTTGTCATAAAGGCGTGTTCCCATAGCACCGTCAAAGATGACTATGTTGTTTTTTACAAATTCCTTAAAGTCCTGCACTTAAAAATCTCCTATTCGAAACTGCTGATATTTTCCTTTTTTTTGCGGAGATAGTCAAGTTTTTTAGGTTAGCCGAAATAACTGCAGAACTAAGCAGTTTGGTGTCTTTTAAAGAATATTACTGCTAAGACCTTGGGGTTTGTTGGGAGTGAACGTTTGCGTCAACAAACTAATGGTAATGTTTCTAATCTACGCTTGCGATAACAGTTTTTGGCTGTCTTAGCGATATCCTGAAGATAAGAGCCATCAAATGAAGCGCCAATTACCGCACCAACAACAGGAATAAGCTGCAAGGCCTTACGTTTGGTGAGGTTTATACCTATTGTCTTAGCTGCCTCTCGAACCAATGGACCTATTGCATGACGACCGCCAGCTTCGGCCAATTTCTTCCATGTTTTTTTGGAAATATCTACTTGAATCTGCCGCATAAAAATCATTGCGGCCTGCTTAGACTTCATATCAGAAGCCGACGCAATAGACAGAATTCCCAACATATAAGTTTTTTCTTCATCCGTTGAAGTATCGAAGCCATAACATAATGCAATCTGCTGAATACACCTGAATACAATGGTATACAAAGTAGGAATATTTGCCGCTAACCCTGCTAAGCCACCAGCTCCAGTAAGGACACCTTCAGCAATCGCTGCGACCAGGTTCTGATTCCAATAATGGTCTGAAGCTTTATCCATGCTTTGCAGATCATCTGAGCACGCAATTCTTTGTAAATTATTTAATTCGCTATTATGCTTAGCTACTTCAGCTATAACACTATTATCAGAAAAAGTATAATCAGCTCCCCAAAGCAGCCCATTCAAACATCCTTCAATGGCCTTTTGAACTGTTTTTATAACAGCATCGGGAATCAAAGTTTCTGCAATTTTTTGAGCCGGCTTAAAAACAATATCAGCAGCCCCAGCCAAAAAACCAGGTCCCTGCTTTTTCCAATCAGCTATTTCTTTTTTCACCTTACACAAATATTCAATCTGTGCCATTTCCGTCATAACACAAACTCCATATATTTTATAACCTCAAAATTGATTACAACGAAACTGATGCAATACTAATTATTGCACGATTACTTTTATCTAACCAATAAAAAACAAGTCCAATTATAAAATCATTTGTAGGACAAAGTGACTTAAGTTCTTACTTTGAGGGTAGATTTTTCTAAAAATCCCCTAGTTTTTTTATTTGATAAAGCTACTTCATGAATTAATTCCAACAAATCTTCATCCTTTTCGCCTAAGGAACCATTTTTCTTATGTTTTTTTTCATCTTTTATATTATCCAATATTTCTCCGATTTTTGGAGCAGCATACAGAACACCAGCCACTCCAGCAATACTCAGCAATGCAATTAACGCTTTCAAAGATTTGTCTATTTTCATTTTTTAAGCACTCCTAAGATTTAGTAAATTCCAAGTAAAGCTACACAATATGCACATTTTGTGCTACTAGAATAACATTACTATAAGACAACACATATCTACAACAATTTTCTTTTTACCTCTTTATTACAATCCAAAAAATTTACCGATTTAATACAATCAAAGAGCTTTCCTATTTTTTTGTAAACCCAAACCATAATAGTTAAGGCAAAAGCAAATACAACTACCACTTTCAAAAAAAAGATTT
>JAZUDR010000117.1:0-2713 GCA_045639725.1 Candidatus Avigastranaerophilus sp.
ACACATGGGTGAACGTTGATTGAATGGAGAGCTCTGAGACCACCGATACCAAGAACGATTTCCTGCATGATACGGGTTTCAGTGTCGCCACCGTAAAGTTCGCGGGTAATCCAGCGGTCGCCGTCGCTGTTCATTGGAGTATCTGTGTCGAGGAGATACAGTGGAACGCGGCCAACCTGCAACTTCCAAAGCAAGCAGTGAACATCACGGCCTGGAAGCTGAACATCGATTACAATCTGATTCTTGTCTTCGCCCAATACCGGGGTAATTGGCATATTGTGGAAATCGTTTTCTGGATAAAGTTCCTGCTGATATCCACCGGCATTCAATTTCTGCTTGAAATAGCCAACTCTGTAGAGAAGACCTACTGCAACCAGTGGGACGCCCAAATCAGAAGCTGATTTGAGATGGTCGCCAGCCAGCATGCCAAGACCGCCTGAATAAAGTCTTACGCTTTCGTTAAGACCGAATTCTGCAGAGAAGTATGCTACTGCTGGTTTTGCTCTGTGACCGTGGTTTGTATCATACCAGGTCTGAGAATCTTTCATATAAGCTGTGAAGCTTTCATAAACACGCTGAAGGTTAGCTAAGAAAGCTTCGTCTTTGGCTTTTGCTTCAAGGCGTTCCTGGGAAATGGAGCCAAGCATCTTTACTGGGTTGTGGTAGGTTTCATCCCACTGAACTGGGTCTAAACGACGCCACAATGCAATAGCTTCTGGATTCCAACACCACCAGAGGTTATAAGCTAACTCTTTTAGTGGGGCCAGGCTTTCTGGCAGACTTGGAACCACGATAAATGTTCTAATAGGCTTCATTAAATGTAGGCCTCCTGATAAAGTTTATAAAAAATTTTATAATTTTTTCTTTGCGAAATTTATATCATTATTTGCTTTACATGCGCAAGGGGGTACCGTTTTTTTTATTAATATACTTAAATCTATAATACATGTAGAATGATTATGTTCGATTCTATATGGCTGTTGGCATCATCAGCGGCTGTTCTATCTCGGCTGTCAGTTGTTGGCGTATTTTTATTTCTAGTTGATTGAATAGAGCAACAGTTAATACATATATTGTGAGAGATTTTTGAAATTTATTACTTTGGGGTCGTTAAAACGCTCACTATTTCCAGAATAAACAATACAGCCATTTTTTATGGATTGAGACTTTTCATAGAGCTTTTTTATGTTTACTGCAAAATCTGAAGAATAAGTTTGGGATGATTTTATTTCAAATGGTTGAAGCGTTTGCCCTTCTGCTAATAGCAAGTCTATTTCGAAACCACGCTGGTCTCTGAAGAAATAAAGATTGTTGTCTTTTCCATGATTGTATTGATGTTTCAATGCTTCAACGATAACCATATTTTCAAAAAGATTACCTATGAGTGGATGACTAGAAATCTGTTCTACTGATTTTATGCCAAGCAACCAGGCTGCTAGACCGATTTCGGTAAAATATAATTTGGGAGTTTTAACCAGCCTTTTCCCAAAATTTTCAAAATAGCATGGCAGGCGAAATACTATAAAACTTGCTTCAAGTATATTAAGCCACTCGCAGAGTGTTTTGACAGACACTCCAACATCATTGGCAATACTGCTAAGGTTTAGGAGCTGGCCTATTCTGCCGGCTAGCAATCTGATAAATATTTCGAATTCTCTGTGGTATCTAAGATTTATAAGCTGGCTGACATCTCTTTCCACGTAAGTTCTGTAGTAGTTGCTATATTCTAATTCCGGTTGGCTTTCAATGCTATAGAGTTTGGGCAGAAAGCCTTTAAAGATCAGGTCATCACGGTTTAAAGAAATGTTTGATGATTCTATTTCTGAGATTGATAAAGGCAATAACTGCAGAATCGCTGTTCTTCCTGCAAGGGATTGTGAAATTCCTTCTTTCAGAGCAGGTTGGTGACTACCAGTAAGAATATACTGTCCCATTTTGCCCGTTTTATCAACGGCATCCTGTATATAGCTGAGTAGTTTTGGTACACGCTGTATTTCATCCAGTATGACTGGAGCCTTATTGTCGTTAAGGAAACCATTTGGGTCATCTTCTGCATAGCTTCTATGGTCTGGATTTTCAAGATTTACGTAATTGAAATCTTTGAAATAATACTTTGCCAGAGTGGTTTTCCCGGATTGCCGCGGTCCCATTATTGTAATAACGGGGAATTGTTTTGTTAGTTTTTCAAATTGTTCTGATATTATTCTTGGTATCATTTTAGCCACCTATTAATATCAGTATAACAAATTCTGTGTAAAATTTGTAGTTGAAGGTAAAAATTTACACAAATACTCCATTCGCTATCGACTTATTTCCTCTTCGGAGAGGTAGCAGGCCGGGTCTGGCATCCACGGGTCATCAAATACTCTGAAAGCTCTGACTCTTAATGAACCACCGCACATTTTCTGAAATTTACAGGTAGCACATCTGCCTTTGAGCTTGGGCAATCTGTCTTTTAGCCCTGCCATAAGCTCATCTGAGGTATCCTGCCAGATTTCAGAGAATTTTCTGTCTCTGACGTTGCCAAAGGTCTTATCCATCCAGAACTGGTCAGGGTGAACATTACCTTCCCAGTCTATTTCTCCGATGCCTACACCAGTTGAATTGGTACCGCCACCGTTCCATTCCAGAAGTTTGCGAACTTCTTCTGCACGGGCAGAATCTTCCTGTAAAAGCTTCAGATAAATGTAAGCACCGTCTACATGGTTATCTA
>JAZUDR010000118.1:0-32698 GCA_045639725.1 Candidatus Avigastranaerophilus sp.
TGATGCTCCCAGGCATGATCTCAGGGTATATGTGCGACCTGCTGGGATATTATAAATTTTTCTGGTGGGTCCTTCTTTGCTGCCTTATTACTGTTGGAGTAAGCGCTATTATCAAAGTAGATTCTGAATTTGGAAAAAAATCAAAACAACAATGAATCATTATTGCTAGTTGAAACCAGATAATGTAATATTATGTTAAATTAATGGAGGTATGTTGATTATGTCAGAAAACAATTCAAAAACAATGATTTTACAAATGCTTGCAGAAGGCAAAATCACAGTTGAAGAATCTGAAAGATTACTAAATGCTATTAACAATGAAAACAATAGCAGAGGAAATTCCTCAGATAATGCAAATCAACAATCCTCAAACAATGGCTTCCCAAATATTCCATTCTTAGAAGCAACAAAAATTGGTTTGAACCTGAGAAACATGGTTCATACTGTTCATGATACTGTTCAAAAAACAATAAAACAGGTGGAACCACGCAGTAAGGACTTAAAGGAAAAAATGCGTGAATTTGGCGGCTGGATGGAAGAAGTTGTAGAAACCATGGCTTCAGAAATCACAAATCATAATGGACTGCCTGCTGACAGTATGAGCGTAGATTTTATTGTTCCGTTACCAAAAGGCGCTGAAAACTGCAAAAGCTTTATCATAGAAAACATTTATGGCGAAATTCATTTAAGCGAAGGTCCTGCATTTAAACTGCTTATAAACGGCCAGATCAGTAAAAACACATTAGGCGAATTGCAATCCTCTGAATGGTTTTCAAACAACGCAATTAAAGTCATTGACGACAAAATGTATATAGGCTTCGACTCAGATGCCGAGATAAAAGCATTAATAGATATCAACCTCACTATACCAGCAGGTTCAAATGTTGTTTGCAAAACCATAAATTCAGCAATAAAAACAAACGGGATGCTTAATGTTGAAACCATCAAAACTGTCAGCGGAAATGTCAGAATAGACGCTTCAAACATAGAAAATACGAATATAGAAAGTGTTAGCGGTGTTGTTCAGATTGTTAACACAAAAAGTGTCAATGCACAAATAAGCACAACCTCCGGTGATTTATTGATTAACAACAGTGGCTTGAATAAGCTTAAAATAAATTCTGTTAATGGCGATGTAATTATTCATGATTCTGAAATTACCCTTGAAACAGAAATAGAAGTTGTCACAACTTCCGGTGACATTACTATAGAAAAGCTTACCGGCCCTTGGAAAAACGTTGACTTCAATTCCAGAAACGGTCAGGTTTTTGTCGAATGGAGAGGCAATCCTACTGCAGAAAACAAACAGAGAATCAACATCACAACCGGTGGTGAAGGTGCAAAATTGTATGTAGACTCTGTCAGCGGAAATATTAAATTCCGCTGATTAAGCCTGTCTTAAGTCGAATCTGATTATGCTATCAAAAAGGTCAATCTGATTGACCTTTACTTTTACATTCATGCCTGGAGCCACATCGAAATTAGGCTTACGGCAATGTCTGAAAGCACACAGGAAATCCACATAGAAGTTAACTTCTGTCATACTGCTATTATCAACGATTACACCGTCAAATATAACTTCTTTATCTTTCTGCTGCTGCTTCAAATATTTAAGCATAAAATAACGTTCGCGGTTCTTCATGGTGTTTTCAGCATGACCGACAGAAATATCAGAAATCATAACCTTCTGATTTAGTTCATTCTGATCCATAACAGGCTGACCATTGATAAACGCCTTAATCTGACGATGTAGCAGCATATCAGAATAACGTCTGATAGGTGAAGAAATCTGAGTATAGCCTAATATGCCTAGAGAATAATGCTTTCCGAAATCAGGTCCAACAACTGTTTTTTGCATCAGCTTTAATGTGTTCCAGAAAATAACAGGGTTGAAGGTTTCGCAAGCTTCAATTTCGGCGTCTGCATTTCCGTCCTGGCAACGATAGAGACATGGAATGTTGTTCTGCCTGAACCAGCCGGCAGCAGCATGATTTGCCCATATCATAAATTCAGCAATCATGCCTGCGCATAATTCATCGCGATTTTCGTGTTCAATTATTATTTCTCCGTCAACAACCTTTATTTCCACTTCAGCCTGACGTGGCAGCATAACTGCACCATTAGCAATACGGCAGGCTTTTAGCTTTTCGGAGAAATCATAGGCGGAACGAAGCCATTCATTTGTTTCAAGCAATCCATTTGCCGTTGGATAATCAGTGCCTTTTTCAACTTTTATAATTGATTCTTGGATTTCAACTCCCTTATATTCCATTTCGGGTGAAAATCTAAGAATAAAGCTCAGGGCTATTCTTTCCTTGCCTTCATCCAAACTGCAAAAGCCTTCGCTTAGAATTTCAGGCAGCATATGAATGCGCAAATCTGGCATATATACAGAACTGCCTCGACGGCAGGCTTCTTTATCAAGAATAGTGCCCGGCTTAACCAATTCAGTCGGATCAGCAATATGAACCCAAAGAGTATAGCCTTCATCTGTTTTTTCAAAAGAAAAAGCATCGTCTCTATCCTTAGAACCTGGTGTATCTATTGCCCATGTCCTAAGATTTGTTAAATCAATACGCTTTAATGCTTTTATATCTGAGTTACAAATCTCTTCTGCTTCTTTCAGCAATTCCTTAGAAAAGATTACTGGTATTCTGTATTTTATTAAATCAAGGTTTTCATCTTCAGAGAAAATACCAGCAGCAACCAAGGCTTGAAAAACTTTTCTATTGTTGTTTATGTTGGCTTTATCTAAAGCATTGGAAATACGTTTAGAAAGATTCGCTTCTTCTCCCTGAGCGGCAAAATCCTTTAAATCCTGGATATAATTATTCAGACATTCATCGACTACACCTTTACTCATAAGGTTTTTTAAAGCATCAACCAGAATATTTTCTTCCTTTTCCTGTTGTTCTTTCTTCTGCTGTAATTCAAGAGCCTGTTTTAAAGACGCATCATCAGCTGGTTGATATGTATTATTTTTACTTTTAAAATAAAGATGATCTTCGCAAAGACGCCTTAGCAACGCTGCAATAGAGTCATAATCTGAAGGGTCGTAAAGAAATTCGGCTATTTCATTTAATTCATAGAATTTTGGGTCTTCGGCCAGTAATTCACGGATTTCAGCCAAGTCAATTTTTTCAGCAATTTCTTTTCGTGTGTTATTATATTTAATTAAATTCTGTTTACAGGCTTCTCGATCAGAAACTGTCGTTAAAGCGCGTCCAGAAGAGAGCAGAATCTTTTTTTCTGAAATATTTGTTTCTTTTCCGTTTGTAAGCAATAGTCTTACATTGCTCCCAGAAATGCTTAACACAACAGCAGCCTCAGGGACAGTGCCCTTTGCAATAAATTCAACTATATAACCACTAGAAAGATTCATCATTATCTCCGACTTAGCTATTCAAACGATTTTCAGGAGCTCTTTTATTTCGCTTACTAAGCATGTCTCCAAACCATTGGCTTAATTCCAATGCACATTCCATAAATTCAGGATCTTTTTCAGGATCATAATTATCAAAGGCAGAATCATCAAAAGAAGCTTCTTTTTCTCTTACACAAGCATTATCTTCAATTACTCTTCCAAGAAGAATAGAAAGCATGTCAACAGGCTTTCCCCATTCTACAGCCTCTTCTGCCACAGCCAATTTTGGAGTAGTATATCTGTTCATGGAATTAAACAGATTTTCAGCACAAGGAAGTTTGGTGATATTTTCATTTACATCTGCATTAAAGTTTTCTCTCCAATTTTCAAAGGCAATCAATTCATCAGATTCACTGGCTGGTATTTCAGCAGGAGAAATATTGATTATCTTCCAGGCGAGATGACTTCTTTCACTCTGACTCCAGTTAAAAATATCTTTCCAATTTCCTGAATTAAGATTATTAAAATCTTTTCTTAAATTAGTATTGAATCGTTCAATTCTCTTCAGGTCTGAAGCATATCTGGCATTTACATCTAAACGCTGTTTTGCTGCAATTAATTCACTTATCCACTTTACTTTAGGATAAATATGAATAAATAAAAATGGGATTATTCCATCTTGATTGTCATAATTATTAAAAAGATTATCTCTGACAACATCAACAATTTCATCAACCATCGCTAGCTTTTCAAAAGTAAAACAGTCTGTTGTAGACATTACTGCCGGATTAATGCTATCAACATCCATAAAAACATTTTTTCTGCTAGGGAAAACCAGTCGTTTCAGTTTCATATCAAGATAAGCAAGAGCAGAATTAAAAAGGACTGCTTTACCGGCACTGAAATCCTCAAGGAGGATAAGATACATCTCTGCCATTATTTCATAAATCTTTGATTTGCGGGTCATGGAGGCTTCTCTCCATTTTGAAGCAAGAATTCCAATATACTTGCCACTGGCGAGAACAAATTGCATAGCAGTTTTAGCAGACGGAGACTTTACAAAGCTATTATAAGCTAATAATTGAACATCATTGTTGTTTGTTTCAGCCATCTTTGGACCACCTTTTATGTTTATTATATAGTCTAATATTTAATCTTTCAATATCTGTTTTTTGTCTGTATCTGATATTAATTACTATCTCATTTATTGCCCCTTAAATACTTTCTATGCTACAATTCAAATAGAACAAGACAATAGAATCTTGTTTAAAAGTTTCCAGATATGGCAAACTGATTTTTTAACATGAACAATAAACAAAAAGCATTACCGACCTATTTCCTGCTAATATTATTTCCAGCAATATTTGGGCTATTGCTTTATTTCATGGTTTTAAGAATTGATAAAAATCATGAAATTGAAAATATAAAAATAAAGCTTTCTGAACAAGCTGTAGATTTTATTGGAAAATCCAATGCAGTAGATTACTTTAAACCTCATTTCAAGCAATTAAATCAAAGCCTTTTACCTTTTATAGAAGACCAGCCTGCTTCTTCTGGTAACCGACAAACAGCTTCAGAAGCTATCAATTTAATTGAAAATTACTGCAAAAAATTAAATGAAAACATAAGAGTTGCCATTTTCAATAAACAAGGTAGGTTAATCAATCTCAATAATCTTCTTGACTACGAAACCAGATTTTACCAATGGGCATGGTGCGACATTCATGGTATTCCTAATGCCAATTACAATGAAAGAAGAGCCGATCAGGCGCTTGTAATGGGAAGAGAATTCAACGATGAAGTCATGTATAATCAATCAGAGGTCTGTATTCCAACCAACAGCCTCGGCAAAACTGGTGTGTTTTACTTTTGCAATGGCACAAAAGCAGTAAATGGCATAATAATTTTCGTAGAATATAAACATACTAATCTTGAAATTCTTGAAGCAAAAAGCAAAGACTACGCCACACCAGATCAGCCATTAATACTATATAGCAAGAATGAGAAGAAATGCCTTTCCTCTGATTTTGGTCATAAAATACTAAGCTACGAAGATACTTTGACTGATAAATTCATAAATGGCTTTGTTGAAGATGATATGGTATGGAAAGGATTTAATGCTGATGATTACAAGCTTCTTGCAGGACAAAGAATAGAAAATCCAAATAAATATAAAGATTCTTTTAACAAAGCAATATTAATTTTTTTGTTAACAATAACAATTGCTACAATTTTCTTTTTCAAAAATATAGCCAATATTGGCGGGATGCATATCTCCATCAGATATAAGCTAGTTTTTATTTTTGCCCTGGCTGTTTATATGCCGGCTCTAAGTCTGTGGGTTCTTTCCTATACCAGTATTCACGACCGCCGCACAGCTATTGAGAATGATACCAAAAAAGGAATGCTTGAGGTTTTAAATAAAATAGACCTTGGTCATCAAAGCACTGTAGATGATGCTAAGGAATGCTATAGGAAACTGGACAAATATATTGAAAGCCTGAGTGGCAAACCACTTCCTACTCCTTCTGAAATAGATTTAAATATTCGAAAAATTATCGGAAAAAGAAATTATTCAGATATAATTAACTGGTTAGATGTACGAGCAAGTGATTTAACTCAGGTATATACCAACCACAAAGAAGAAAGCAACAACCGTCTAAAACCAATAGGCAGAATTCTGGCATTGAATGGCATTGAGAAATACTGCCCTGAAAGACTAACGATAAAAAAATCACCTTCAGATATACTTGTAGGTGACTTTATGGGAAACCCTGTAATAGGTTTTTCAGGAATCTTTGAACGCCCACACGAAACAGTTTTTCAGTATTTCGAAGGTTCAGGCATTTATTGGTATTGGAACTATTTTTCTGATAAAAACAATCCTATCGCATTCTATATTGGCAATTTTGCATTACGATATACTACCATGAGTTATTTCCGCTCTGTTCTAAAAAAAAGGTATACCTTCGAAAATACCAGTCTAAAACTCGTTTGTTTTCAGAACAACGTAATAGAGTTTCTGCCAAGTATTGCATCTAAGTATCCTGATCTTATGGCTTTAATAGAAGTTTCTGGCATGAATCAGACCATAGAAACAGCTACGGTTAATTACATGGACAGCCAATACTACTGTATCTGCATGCCGGGCAATAGTATAAAGAACTGTTTCCTTCTTTGTCTTTACCCACTAACAGAGATTGATTATAAAATACAGCAAATACGTTCAACTATTTATTCAATAATTATGATTTTGCTTGTCATATCAATATTCACAGCTTTATTACTAGCCAAAACCTTTATCATTCCTGTAAATGAATTGGACAAGGGTTTGATTGCCCTTAGAAAACGCGATACAGAAACAAGAATAAATATAGAAAATAACGACGAATTAGGACAATTGGGAACCGCCTTCAATCAGATGATGGCAGAAATCAAAGATATGCTGCTTGCTGGAGCTGTCCAGCAGTGTCTTATTCCAACAGGAGCATACAAAATAGAAGGTTATGACTGTCGGGTATACAATCAAATGGCAACAGACGTCGGTGGCGATTATGCAGACATTTTTGAACTACCAGGAGACCGCGTATTGATAGTTATAGGAGACGTAACCGGTCATGGAATTTCTTCAGCATTTTTAACAGCCATGGTAAAAGGCTCTGTATACAGATTTGCTCACAAAGACACACCATTAACAGATATTGTTACACAAATAAGTAATATGATTTTTGAATTATTAAAGAAAAAAAAGCTCATGACTTTCTGTGCAATAGTATTAGATAAAGCTTCAGGCAAATTATCCATGTGCAATGCCGGTCACCCCTACCCCGTAATACATTCAGAAAAAGGCATAATCAGAGCTATTACAGAGGATGGTTTTCCACTAGGTGTTTCTCCTAAGCGCATTCATCACAAAATAGCTGAAGATTCTTTAAAAGCAGATGAAACCTTGATTATGTTTACTGATGGATTCCCGGAGGCAGAAGACGCTAATGGCAAGGCATACGGCTACAAGGCATTCAATAAATTCATAGAAAACAGCAGCATATCTTCGGCTGAAAACTTTGAAAATGAATTAAAATCAGAATTTAAGAAGCATCACGGTGACGCCGAATTAACAGATGATATTACTTTTATTATATTAAAAAGAATTGCAGAATCCGCTGCTATAAACGTTTCAGAACAAGGCAAGTAACGTCATCATCTGGCTCTGTTCCATCAAGCCATGAATCATATTTATTAAATAAAGTATTTAAAATATATTCAGGGCTTTCAGAGGGCATTTCTGAAAGATTTTTCTTTAAGCGTTCATAGCCATACTGCTCAACAGAATGACCTGTAACTTCAATCAGACCATCCGTGTAAAACACTATTGTTTCGCCCTTGTTCACTGCAAAAGCGTCGGTGCGCTGACGTTTCATCGATTTAACAGCGCCAACAGGAAAGCCTCTCATTGATATTTCAGTAACATTTCCGTCTGTTGCCAACTTCATTGGAAAATTATGACCAGCGTCAGTAAAAACCGCTTCGCCAGTAGAAAGATTTATTATAGTTGCAAATAATGTAACCATCTTTTTTACGGGAGCTTTATTGAAATATGTATTTATAACAGAATTTAAATCGTTAAATAATTCTATTAAATCTCTAGTTTCCTTTAAACCTTGATATATAACAGCCTTCACAATAGCCATAACAAGAGCGGAAGCCACCCCATGCCCCGAAACGTCACCAATAATTATACATAGATTATCTTTATCTAACTGCATAACGTCAAAATAATCACCGCCAACAGCAGACGCCATACGATTATTAAAAGCTAATTCATAGCCCTCTAATTTAGGTAAAGCCGAAGGCAAAAGTGCTTCCTGTATGCATTTTGCCAACTCCATTTCATTCAAATCGCCAATCATTTTGTTAAAATTAACAGCCAAGTCTCCAAATTCGTCATTCTGAAGGGCTTCAATTCTGAATTCCGAATTTCTGGCCTTTAAAGCCTTAACCCCTTCGCCAAGTTGTTGAATCGGATATAAGAATGTTCCAGACAAAACCACACCAATAATACAAGCCATCACAATAAACAGTAAAATTCCTGCTATTATGATATTCTTAGTTGTCTTTAAAGCATTTTCTACGTTTTCATAAGGATAAAGAGCATAGAATGAATAGCCTCTAAGTTTTTTGCTTTTTACTGCAGTAAGCAAATAATCCTTATCTCCAATATTCAGTTTGGTTTCAATATTCCGCTCCATGGACTGGATTCTTCTTGCTGGAACTTTGAGTCTTGAAGCAAGAGAATTATCAGGAAACCACTCACCGTTTTTATCATTACATGCAAAAATAAGATAATTCTTTTCTTTTGGATTATTTTTACACTCAAGCAATCTCTTTTTAAGATAATCACGTAAAACTTTATCAGTAAGTCTTAAAATAAATACATACTCAGTTTCGTTTTGCTTATTTTTTCTAAAATCCCAATATTGATAAAATTCTATTCTGCCAAAAATAAAATCCTGAACATTATCTGGTCTTACCCAGAAGCTAGTTAATCCACATTCAGGACTCTTCATAGCAGAACTCAAACCAGGATCTATGCTATCCATCAGATTTGTATTAAGCATTGAATCAATACAGCATTTGGCAAATGCTTCTGCAACCTCGCTCATACCTTCAAACAAAACAAGATTATTTTTTTGATCAATAAGAGAAGCATCCGACGCTAATCTACGTTCAATATATCCCAGTTCCAGATTTTTTAAGCTTTCGTTGAATTCTGCTTTTATTTTTGGATTTTCATTGTAATTAAGAAAATCATCTGCAATTTTTCTGAAATCATCCCTGAAATAATTGCCATTATGGCCTAATTCACGGTCAATATTAAGCAATAAATCGCGGCCATCATTCCATGCCTCTGCCTTAAGATTATTATGCATATCTTCAACGTATTGGTAACCAATGAAAGCAAACCCCATTACCGGCGTAAAAACAGCTATCAAAAAGAGGCTGACCAGTTTCACTTTAATTGAAATATAGAAGTTTCCCTTTTTCTTTGCCCACATATATATGCAAGCAAAAAGCAGACTGAAAAAGCAAACTAACCATACAAAGCATCTGTTATATTTATCATAGGCAAGTATCCTGCTTCTCAGACCTCCTAACAGCCAGAAACGCCCTAACTTTAAACTATTCCAGACAAGGCCATCAGAATCTAAGTATCTGTTGGTCTGATCCATCAATATCATTTTAGTAAAAATGCCGTCATAAGCGCTAGTTTCATCCAAATCAGTATTACCAGCAAAAGCAGTTATTCTTCCAACATCATCTCTGACAAAGCTCTTATCGAACTTTAAAGCATATCGGTCTAATATATTATTCAATCTAAGTTCCATTGAAGGAATTTCCCAGAAAACAGCCATGATTCCTTCTTTATGGTTGTTCTCAGAGTTCATCCAATACACATAGCCCGGCTTTGTATTAACAATTATCGGAAATAGCCTGTCGCGGCCATCAATAAACTGACCTAATCTAAATTCGTTCCCCAGAAAGCTTTTGAATTGTTTTTTCATGGAATAGGCTTTGCTAGCATTTTCTTCATAGCTACAGTCCTGAGCTTCCCATATTTTCTTTGCAATAAACTTAGATTTAAGCTTAAATTCGTCTGGAGTTATCAGGTTTCCGCTCTTATCAAACACATAAATATCAGGTTCATAGCCCAATAAGAACGGCAAACTTCTGTAGTAATCTGCAAAAGCCTTAGTATCGTGCTTATTCTGACAAAACTTATACCAGATACCACGCCCAACCTTTAGCAAAAATGATTCTGGTGCAACTTCGCTCTCAATGTCAGATAAGTTATTCTCTAATTTTTCAGTCAGTAGGGATATATGCTTATCACGCTCGGTAGTGAAAACATTATGGCCAAGATATAAAGCAACAAGCATCGGCAGAATAAAAAACAAACCTACTGGTGCGCCATGCTTAATCAAAAGAGAAAGCCATCTTTTAACCAATGCCATAATATGCAACCTTATTTTCACAAACAAAATCGCTAACTCTAACGAAGTCAGTCTAAATAAAGCCAATAATCAGCTATCTGTAATTTAAACTTACCACAAAGTATAACTATTTTCTATTATGCCAAAAACTTTACATTTCTTTACAATAAAGTTTGTCCAATTTTCCGTTTTCAAATGATTACTATATGTGCAAAGGGAAAAAGTTGCACGAATTTATAAGAATCTCAAAGGAGACATAAGTATGTTAGTAAGTCTGAATCGTGTAATCGTAGCCGGTAACCTCGTCCGTGACCCTGAATTGAAGATTGCTTCTTCAAATCGCAAGTTCACAACAATGACAATTGCTACCAATGATTATTGGCGCAACAAAGAAGGTGAACTTTCCAAAAAGACCTTTTACATCAACCTCATTGTATGGAATCGCCTTGCAGAAAACTGTGTTAAGTATTTAAGCAAAGGCAAATGCATCATGGTTGAAGGTAAACTTGAATCTGACAAATATACAGACAAGTCAGGGCAAACTCGCTATTACACTAAAGTAAACTGCTCCAGTGTTGTTTTTCTTGAAAGCAGTAACAAAAGCACTTTAGAAGGCAGCAATGAAGATGATGAAGTTAATTTTGTAGAAGAACCTGCACCCAAAACTGTAGTAAAAAGCTACAAAATGAAGAAAAACACCAAGAAATCAGCACCAGAAGACTTAGAAGAACCAGCAGTAATGTAATAAGGAGGAACAAGATTATGATGTGCTGCAATAACTGTCCATTCAATCCATCTAATTGCAACAATGCCCCCAAATGCGACAATCCAATCTGCAAAAACACCGATAACCATTGTTCAGAAAGTTTCTGCGCTAAGAATATCGGAACCAGATGCTTCATGGACTACTATGTAGTTGACCATCTCTACCAGGAAGATGAATTAGCCGAAGGATTAGCATTAGAAAGCCTAAGAACTGCCTTGCTAAGCCGTGACAGAGCTTTGCTATTATCTTTATTCCAAGCAGCAAGCGAAGAATTAAGATTAAAAATGTGGAGTTGGCTTGAAGAAAACGAACCAAGAAGTCTCTGGTTATTAAACCCTATATTTGCCGCCAATGGATTGCCCCAGCTAAACAGTTTCATGGGAACAGGCAGTCAGCGAACCAAATACGTTGATGCAATAATATCTAATCAATACAGTGGCGGCTACTACAAATCTTCATATGTAATGTAGGTCGGGAGGTAAAACATGAACTGCAAATTATGTCCTCTCAATATTGATTCCAAGTGCTTTAAAGCGCAAATGCTCAGTAAAATCCCACTTCATTTTCGCAGCATTTTTCTTTGTAACAATGAATGTTCTAATAATCCTCATAAAGCAGCACTTTGCAGCAAAGATTTATGGGTATTAACCTTCATTGGCCAAAAAGAAGAATTTGCCATGAACAACGCGGTCAACACAATGGTCAACCTCGTTGAAAATGGATTTTCTGAGCTGCTGTGTAACCTTTTTGAAAATGCGCCCTATGAAAAGCGACGAGAAATGTGGAAGAAAATGACTACCGCATATCCAGACCGGCTTTATATGTTTGACGCATTATTTGAAAAGCAATGTCTGGCACCAATAGAAGAAGCAGAACCAGAAGACACAACTCTGCAGCCATATCAGAATTGCGTTATGTTCCCTAGTCTGGCATATGAAGCAGCCTAAATGTGTAAAATAGAGAAATACAAAATATCTGTAATTATCTCCGGCGGTCAGACAGGTGCTGACCGCGGGGGACTTGATTTTGCCATAAAAAACGGAATCAAGCATGGCGGGTGGTGTCCTCTAGGTCGCATAGCCGAAGACAAAGTGATACCACCATGCTATCTTCTTACAGAAACCAAAACTATGTTATATCCAGCAAGAACGCGGATGAACATCAAAGATTCTGATGCAACGCTGATATTCTCTTCTAACATAAATTCCAAAGGGACACTTTTAACAACAAAATTCTGCATAGAATGCAGAAAGCCTTACTACACAATAAACCTAAATTCAAAAATGATAAATGCTATGAATAATTCAGAAATAAAAGCAATAAGAAAAGAAATTCTTCTCTGGCTGCACAAACACAAGCCTGAAATTCTGAATATAGCAGGAACAAGAGAAAGTCACTGCCCTGGAATCGCTAATATTGTAAAAATAATACTAAGTAATATATTAATTAAATCTGAAAAAGAAATGGAGTGGCCGCCAAATAAGCCGACCACTCCTAGTCTCTGCTTCGATTAATTATCTGTTGATAAGATCCTGAACCTTTTCGCCAGTAACCTTACTAATCAAAGTAGCTATAGGCTTTCTTTCCAGACGAGTTGCTTCATTAAGCTTTGCGTATGCTGCGTCTAAGGCAGGTTTTCCTAACCTTCTGACGCATTCAACATATCTTCCCTGAATAAATTCGTTATCTTCAGTATCATATCGGGTAACAAGTTTTTCGACAACTAATACCGGAGTTGTATTCATCTTAATGATTGCATCAATTGCGGCAAGTCTTATGGCGGGTCGTTCAGAATCCAAAAGATTTACAAGACTAGGCATAGCTCTATCAGCAGATGGAGAGCCAATACGCATCATAGCCTGAACACAATTGGGGAAAACGTCCAGGTTCTGCATATTGAGACCTTCAATAATACAGTCCATTACACCTTCTGATTGAGAACCGGTATGTCCCATTTCCCAAATGAGCGCTTTCTTGGTTTTTATATCGCTGGCAGCCATAAATTCTGCAACTTTTAGCTCAGCCATTTCGCTGGCATACTTAGCAAGGAACGATTTGTCATTGCGATAACCAAAAGAATTGTCATTAATTTCCTCTTCCAATTCTCTAATATCAGTAGAGTTTTCTCTTTTGGAAGATTTACTGCTAGAGTTTTCCGAAGTTGAGCTTGATTTTTGTTCTTCTAATGCGGCTAGTCTGGCTCTTTCCAATTCTTCCTTCTGCTGCTTAGCATATTCTCTTTCAGCCTTTTCAAGTTCTTTCATTTCGTTACTAGCTTCAGCCAGTTTTTTGAAATATTCATTTTCCATTTTAAGAATAGCCAACGACTTTTCTTCATCACTATTTTTGAATTCTTTAATAGTCTTATATGCTTCAGGAATTTCACCCTCAAAATATTTGTAAATAGCATAGAAAAGCTTAGCATACTGAGCTTTTTCCTGAATTCTCAGTTTATAATAGGTAACCCCGTATCGAACAAAGCCTTTATCGTTACTCAAATATTGAATGTTGTATTCGACAGCCTGTATAAAGGTTCTTAAAGCCTTTTCCTGTTTATCTTTATAGTCTCTTTGAGCATCAGCCTGTTCAAAAAGCCATGAGGCTTTTTCATTATTTGTTTTGAAATCTTTTATCTGAGCTTTATCAGAATCTGCAATAGCCTTATTAAGATTCTTGATTCTAGTTGTAAGATTGGTTGCTTCTTCATTAAGCTTAGAAGCAGTTTCAAAAGCTTTCAAAGCTTTTTCAAGCTGGTTGGTCCGCTGATAAGCAAGACCTAGATAGAGCCAATAATTGAATACGTCCTTCAGTTTTTCCTGTTCTGCTTCCAAAATATCTATTGCAGGCAGATACTGGTCGTATTTATACATATCGAGAACCAATGGTAATATGCTCTCGGAATCGTCCTGCGCGCAAGCATAACCAGTTGAAAAAGCCATAAACAATATAGCCATTAAAGCAGTCAATAGACATTTTTTATAAATCATGTGACCCAACTCCTACAAATTTTCTATCTAATAATAGCATAAATAAAAATAGCTGCCTAATCAAGAGACAGCTATTAAATTTATGTTAAGCCTTTAATCTGGCTATTGTTTCTTCACGTCCAAGAACGTCTAATATGCCGACAAGTTCCGGACCATGGCAGGTGCCAGTAATTTTAACTCTTATTGGCATAAACAGATCTTTGCCCTTTACTTCAGCAACCTTGCCAGCAGCCTTAATAGCAGCGTTGTAGCCTTCTCTAACCCATTCGCACTTTTCGAATTCTTCAGCAAGAGCAACAAAAAGCTTCTGAGATTTTTCAGTGGCTATCATAGCAGCTGCTTCTTCATTTTCAGGCTGGCTAGCTTCAAAGAAAGTCTTTGCTACGTCTGGAGCGTCAGTCAGAAGAGTCATCTTAGGCTGTATCAGACCAACAAGCTTCTGCATGATAACCGGATCATCAAGACGCTTATCATCAGGCATAGCTTTCTTAAGCAATGGTGCAACCATTGGAATAAGTTCTTCAACTGGCAAAGCACGTAAATGCTGACCATTTACCCAAAGAAGCTTATCGTTATCAAAAACTCCGGGAGATTTACTGATATGACCAAGTTCAAAGCAATCTATCAATTCTTTAACAGAATAGATTTCACGGTCATTGCCTTCGTTCCAGCCAAGAAGAGCCAGGAAGTTAATCATGGCATCAGGCAGGAAGCCCTGTTCGGCATACTGACCAACAGCGGTAGCGCCATGGCGTTTTGAAAGCTTCTGCTTATCCGGGCCAAGAATCAATGAAGCATGGCTGAACTTAGGTGGTTTGTAGCCAAGTGCTTCGTAAAGAATCAACTGACGGTGAGTATTGGTAAGATGTTCTTCAGCTCTTACAACGTGGGTAATGCCCATAAGAGCATCATCAACAACAACGCAGAAGTTGTAAACAGGCATACCGCTAGAACGAAGAATAATGAAATCGCCTAAGGTTCCTGCTTTCCATTCAACATGACCACGAACTTCGTCATCAAGAGCGTAATCCTTCTGTGGAACACGAACTCTGATGGTATAGGGTTCGCCAGCATCTATTCTGCGCTGAGCTTCTTCTCTGCTGAGATTGCGGCAGGTTCCGTCATAATGGACACTTCTATGTTCTTCTTCTGCCTTTTTGCGCTTTTCTTCAAGTTCTTCATCAGTACAGAAGCAAGGATAAGCAACACCTTTATCCATAAGTTCATGAGCTAATCTCTGATATATTTCAAGACGCTGAGACTGGAAATATGGACCTTTATCGCCCTTCTGCTGTTTCAGAGGGTCAATGCCTTCGCCATACAATGGACCTTCGTCCCAGTCTAGACCCAGCCATGTTAAATCATGAAGCATACCATTTACGGATTCAATGGTAGAACGTGCTTCGTCAGTATCTTCTATACGAAGAACAAACTTACCGCCGGTCTTTCTGGCCCAAAGCCAGTTAAAAAGAGCTGTTCTAGCTCCGCCTACATGCAAATAACCTGTTGGAGATGGTGCAAAGCGTACACGAATTTCTTCAGCCATTTAAATTATATTGCTCCCCATAAAAATTTGCTCATTACCATTGGAAAGAGCATGACCACAATGTCCAAACGCGGCAACGGCAATACGTCCTTCACCGCGGACTATAGCAACTTTAAAACCGCCACCCAGACCCGGGTTAATAGCATAGCACTGAGTATAAATATCTCTGACAGCCATGCTAACAGCATACTTTTCACGAGTGTCTTCACGAATTACAGAGCGGGCAATTGCAGCAACGATTGTTGCTTCCCTGAGCTTTATCGGAAGCTTTTCGGAAGTAGCGCCAACCTGAGTAATAGCAGCACGATATCCTTTGTTTGAAACCTTCTGAAGCCAGTATTCTTCCTGTTCTGGATCTTTTGTCATGGACAGATAGATTACTGCACATTCTGGTGTAAGAACCTGTTCTTCATGGTCTTCAACCAAATCTTTTACAATATCTCTGTAGGTAACAACACCTACCAGTTCGTCATTATTATCAATTACCGGCAATGCTTCTAATTCACTAGCAGAAAGCAAAGCAGCGGCTTCTCTGACACTCATGCTGTAATTAACTCGCTTAAACTTGCGAATCATGAGGTTAGATACTTTTTCATTACTGTCAACTTCACCAATAGCAGCCAAATGAGATGTTGTCAGTATTCCTATAATCTTTTTTTCTGCATCAGTAACTATGATACAATCCGGCTGTCGCAAAATGACAATTTCACGGATTCCAAAAATTGTTATATCCTCAGAAACAACCACAGGGTTGCAATCCATAATCTCTTTTACTTGTAAACCCATAAAAAACACCTCTGAATAAAAACTTATTATTCAGCTTTCTTTTCACCTATTCTACAAAATACGATTCTGCCGGCGCTAGTCTGCAAAATATTATTAACCTTTGCTTTAACGACTTTGCCAACCATTTCGCCACCGTCTTCAACAACTACCATTGTGCTGTCAGACATAAAGCCCACACCCTGCTGTGGTTCCTTGCCTCTTTTTACAACTTTTATTTCTACATCTTCACCGCTGGCAAAAACAGGTTTTAAAGCATTTGTCAGCTCGTTCAGATTCAAAACCTTAATATTTTCTAATTCTGCAATTTTCTTTGTATTGAAATCCTGAGTAATCAATGAAGCTTTTAAATCAGATGCTAGTCTGACCAGCTTGCCTTCGACTTCTCTAACATCCTCAAAGTCATTATTAATAACAATAAAGCTGTCAGGGTAAGATTTTTTTAAAATCTCTACAGTATCAAGGCCTTTTAGTCCCCTATTCTTCTTATCGAGATTATCTGAATTAGAAAGGAGTAGCAATTCATCAATGATAAAGTTAGGAACCAGAATGTTCCCTTCAATGAATCCAAGCTTGAACAATTCAGCAAACCTACCATCGATAATTGCTGTTGAATCAACAACCTTAGGAGAAACTTTGATTTCTTCGCCTTTTGCCATTCTCTGATATCTTTTGTATCTTAAGGTTATTTTTACTCCTAGATACGCAAACAGCAGGTTAAACAAAATAGGCACTGTTAAATAGAACAACGGAATTAAGCTATTGATATACTGATCTTTGGAAGTGAGCTGTCCTGCTTCCTTAAACATGATTATGTAGAAAGGAATAAGCAATAGATTTGCAACAATCATTCCAAGCGTAAAACCTATAGCACTCCATGTCAGTTCATATACGTTGGTTTCTTCAATACGTTTTTCAAGCCAATCGTTAAGTTCTCGACCAATCATTGAGCAGAGAAGATAACCAATAAAGCCCAACAGAGCAGCTAAAACAAAATACGGATTTTCCAAAGGAATAGCTTCTCTGACGATATCTGGATAATTATCAACAGCAGAATACGCCAAAGAAACGCCAGTAATAGTACCTGCCAATACTAATATTGTTCTAAGAATTTGAAAAATCATTTGAATCTATCTCCGAGGGTGACAGAATAGCATTATTGAGACAAGATTTCAAGTATATTAGGAGCAGCAAATAACAGTTAAGAAACCTTACGATGCTTAAATATTCGTAGAATAATTGTCAGCAGATAGAAAACCCCGGCAATTACTATTGTCACAGCACCGGAAGGAAGATTGGGTTCATAACTGATTACAAGACCTGCAAAGGTAAAAATCATGCCGAGTCCAGTTGCACCAGCCATGATTTTCCAAACTCTGTTAAAAAAGTGAGATGAAATAGCGACAGGTAGCGTCAGTAAGGCAATAACCATAATGATACCAACAACATTAACGGTTAAAACGACAGTTAGCGCAGTCATGCACAATAACAGCAGATAATAGAATTCAACATTAACCCCTCTTGTGCGTGCGTATTCTTCGTCAAAGCAAACCGCCACAGTCTGCTTATAGAATAAAGCAGTAAGCAGTATTGTCAGTAAATCAAGGCCACCAATAATCCAAAGTTCTTCTCTGGAAACCATCAGAATGTTACCAAAAAGATAATTCATTAAATCTTCGTTATAGCCTGGAGTTTTATAAATAAATAAAACCCCCATTGCCATACCAACAGCCCAAAGAGCACTGATTATGCTGTCTTCGCGTTCCTTTGCCTTTAGGCTGACCCAGCCAATAATGAGAGCGGCAGCCAAAGCAGTAATAATAGCGCCATGAATAGGTTTCAACCAAGTCAGATTATATACAACCGAAAAATATCTGGCCGCACCTAATCCGCCTAAGACACAATGGGAAATAGCAGCGGCTATATAAGTAATTCTGCGTAAAACAACATAAGTTCCTACCACGCCACCGCCAATACTGCATAAAATTCCTGCAAGAACAGCGTTTTGCAGAAATGGCAATTCAACTAAGTCTTTTAGGAATGATGACATACATGCCCCTTTTCACTACACCTATGGTCGTGTCTGATTAAATGGACATCGAGGCCATACATATGCTGCAAAGAATCGCCTGTCAATTCGGAAACAGGATGAATCTGAAGAGTTTTTCGAACACAGATTACACTTTTTACGTGTGATGAAACAAATCCAACATCATGAGAAACGATAAGAATAGTAAATTTCTTATTCATTTCAGCAAACAAATTATAGAATTGCTCAGTGCCCTTAACATCAACACTAGCAGTAGGTTCATCCAATAAAAGGAGTTCAGGCTGAGACATAACAGCCCTTGCAATCAATGCTCTCTGCTTCTGTCCGCCGGATAAGTCAGCAAAGTTTCTATGAATAAAATCCTGTAAACCAACTGTTTCCAATGCTTCAACAGCTAATTTTACCTGTTCCTTTGAATACCTTCCAAACCAGAAGGATTTGCAGAGGCAGCCCATCAAGACAACGTCTAAAACACTGACAGGAAAATTGGAATCGAATTTTGAAAATTGAGGAACATAGCCTATTTTCTGTCGTTGTTCATCTGGGGAACCGCCAAAAATAGTAACCTCGCCTCTCAAAGGCTTGTTAAGACCTAGGATTAATCGTAGAAGAGTGGTTTTACCGCCACCGTTTGGTCCTACAACACAGCCAAAATCGCCTTTTTCAACATCAAGATTAATATTTTCAAGAACTAGATTTTCGCTACCATCGTAGGAAAAATCAACGTTTTTAAAGCATACAACAGAATTTTCGGATGACATCTCAATTAGCAGGAACAGCAACCAAATCAGCCATTGATTTCAGATTCTGAATGTAATCTTCAGCCAACGGATCGATTGCAATAACCTTTCCTCCAATAGAATCAGCTATTGTCTTTGCGGTAGAAGCAGGGAACTGCTTTTGAACGAATATAACCTTTACACCTTCGGCACGACAATTCTTAATGAGCTCACCCAATTGTCTGGGAGCAGGTTCCTTGCCTTCTATTTCAACAGATTTCTGAACAAGTCCAAATTTATCTGCAAAATACCCAAATGCCGGATGGAAAACAAACATTGTCTGACCTTTATATGGAAGCAGTGTTTTACTTAATTCCGCGTTCAGAGCACTTATTTCTTGCTTCAGGCCTTCGAGATTAGCAACTACAGAAGACTGCAATTCTGGTTTTGCGGCAACAATTGCTTTTGCCATATTTTCAGCCATAGCAAAAGCTTTATCTGGGTCTAGCCAGAAATGAGGGTCTTTTTCACCAACGCCATGGTGATGAACCTCTTCATGGTGTTCGTCACCATGTTCATGATGGTCACTTTCGTCATGATGTTCATGTTCTTCGGTCATGATGCGTTTTTCAATACCTTCATCGGAAGCAATTATTCTTATATTAGGACAAAGACTGACCAATTTGTGAATCAATGCCTTTTCAAATGGAATACCAACAGAAAAGAAGATGTCGGCACGAGATAATTTGCCCATCTGCTGAGGTAAAGGTTCATAAGTATGTGGCGATTGGCCTGGACCTATGAGAACATCAATATTGCCATTTTCACCCAAAAGCTTTTCAGCAAAGTATTTTTGCGGAAGAATGCTAACAAATACGCTAAGCTTTTCGTTCTGGGCAAGTGCAAGATTAGCAGACAAGCACAAGAAAACAGCGACTAACAAAAGCCTTCTAATATTCATCATAATTTGTCCGTTCATTTTGCACCTACCTTTTTAGCTGCGTATTATATCGCGAAATTTTAACTAGAGCAACAAACTAGATATTATTCGAATTCAAGAACCTTGCCAGTGACAGCATCCAGTTCATATTCATATTTTTTATCGTTATAGAAAAACTCTACTTCATAAACAATAAGACCGTCATCTCTATCCAATTCAACTTTGTAATAATCAATCTTGGAATCCGGTTTAATGCCAGCATGATTAAGAACTATACTCTTAGCCTGTTCAACACCGACAAATCCATTATATGGTCCCTTCGGCCCCTGAGCCTGGTCGGCTTCCATACCAACAACAGCACCGGTGATAGCGTCAATATCAAATTCATATTCGGTTTCACCAACGATAAATTCGATTTCATAAACAGGACCAGATTTTTCCCGATCAATCTTTGCCTTACATATAGCTACGTCATCAGCGTTTACGCCAGCCTGTTCGTAGGCTATTCTCACAGCTTTATTTTTTGGAATATATTTTACATAATTAGCGTCATGCTTATCTGCGTTTTTGTGGAATTCTTTACCTTCGGCATATAAGCCGGTAGTCAAAAGACCGAACATTAAACCCAAAGCAACAATCTTTTTCATAAAATATACCTTTCTTGTTTTAATCAAAGATAACTCTCATGGCATCTCTGACAGTTTTAACTCTTATTATACCACGTTCGTCATTAACTTCGGTTCCTTCGGCAACAACAAACCTTTTGAAACCGAAACGTCTACCTTCTGTAATTCTACGGCTTATCTGAGCAACCGGCCTGATTTCACCGGCTAATGTAATTTCGCCAATAGGCATTACATCTGTAGGAACAGGTCTATCGTGGAAGCTTGCCACAAGTGCAGTAGCAAGACCTAAGTCACCACCAGGCTCGTTAAGCTTCATTCCACCAGCAACGTTTGTAAAAACATCTCTGTTATAGAATTTCATACCAGCATGTTTTTCCAAAACAGCCAATATAAGGCTCAATTTATTATAATCAACGCCAGCCACAACTCTTCTTGGAACTTCCAAAAAGGATTGGGTTACCAAAGCCTGAAGTTCCGTTAAAATGCATCTGGAGCCCTGCATGACAGGTGTTACAATAACCCCGGAAACATCTGCACGGTTCTGACTCACAAATAGGTCAGACGGGTTAACAACAGGGCTCAGGCCCTTTTCTGTCATATTGAATACAGCAACCTCGCCAGTTGCACCATAACGATTCTTAAAGACTCTAAGAATTCTGAAATTAGAATTTATTTCGCCTTCAAAATACAGAACAGTATCAACAATATGCTCAAGAATTTTTGGACCTGCAATAGAACCTTCTTTGGTGACATGACCAACTATAAATACGGGAAGATTCCTGTCTTTACCATACTTGGTAATAATGGCTGCACACTCACGTATCTGGGAAACAGAACCAGGAGTTGCTTCCAACTGAGGAGTATAGACTGTCTGTATGGAGTCTATTACAAGCATTCTCGGCAAGTAAGAAGCCAGACCGTTTAAGGCGGAATCAAGATTCTGTTCGGAAACAAGAATAATATCGTTGCCGTTTCCAATGCGAAGTCTTTCAGCTCTCAATTTAATCTGTGTTGCTGATTCTTCACCAGAAACATAGGCAACAGGCTTGATATTAACACCCAAACGTGAAATCAACTGAAGCATGAAAGTTGATTTACCAACCCCAGGCTCACCACCGATGAGCGTTATTCCGCCAGGAACCAGTCCCCCGCCGATCAATTCGTCAAAAACATCTATGCCTGTAGGCCAGCGCTTTGTGTTTTCAACAGCAACATCATTCAGGGTCTGTATAACTGAAATACTGCCAGTAGTCTGAACGGGCATACGTCTATTGGCAGAAGCCGGTTCTTCAACTTCCATTTCAAGAGTATTCCATTCACCGCAGCCAGAGCATTGCCCCTGCCATTTTGGAAAGCTTTGACCGCATTTCTGACAGACATATTTTGTCTTTGGTTTAGCCATTATTTTTTCCAATAAGAAATTTGTTTCCTAAAGATAACATAAACAAAACTAGTTATCAAAAATTTTAATAAGTCGCTTTATAGTGGGCATATGCTCTTTTTCATCATAACGCTCAGAGGATTCAACAAACAGAATATCGTCTTTTTCCAGTTCATTGATAGCCGCAAACAATTCTTTATCTTCAAAAGCTCTGAGACTATACAACTTAGTCGAAAAAAAGTCCTTACTTAAGTATGGGAAGAAGAATTTCATATACGAGTCCCCTACCATAACTATTTTTCTTCCATTACTGATACTTTTTTCTATAGAAGCAGAATAAAAATCATCAGTATTTTTTATTATTTCAGCCTTAATTTCTGGCTTGTAATCAACAACAAAATCAACCCCTGAATTCATATATCCACACATATTGCACAAATCACCACCATAGTCTGGCTTTTCCGTAATCTTCAACTGTTCCGCAGGAATATAAGGAATGCCCAATTGTTTATATAGAGAAATAGTTCCGATATATGAACCAAAATAATTCCAATGGGAATCCTGTTTATAATAGGTGTAATGCAACTTGTTGGCAGATTTAAGTTCATTTAATGGATAAATAAAGTTAATCTTACTATTTTCTTTTAAATAATTACTCAAAGCTATTTCACGCTTATTTTCTGTTATGATTTTATAAGGTGGCATATATTCGGAAAATACATGTGATTTATTGGGAATAATCATGATAGCCAGGCTAATCCCTTTTTGTCTGCAATAATTATCTAATTTTTCATAAAGGTCTTTCCAATCAGACATTTGCTGTTCTGAAAGAAGATTCTGCCCTTTATAATTGCGAAGACTATTGAGATTTCGCATAAAAAGCCATTTTTCTTTGCCATAAATAACCTTTGGATGATAAGCAGATACAAAATATGGGATACCCTGCTTATATTCATCCGTTTCTTTATACCAGACTGGTGGCAGCAAAGCGAACAATTTTCTGTTGATATATCGGTCATAAAAATCAATGCATTTCTGGTTAATAATATTGTTCAAAGTAATGATTGTCTGCCTATAGAAAGCATGATCATTAACATAAACAGCGAAATTCTTGAAATAATCAGAGTTGAATTTATCAGGCAAGGAGGCAAGAACTCTTTTCTCTTCATAATTTCTTCCCAGGTCAATATCGCCAGTTATCTTAAATAGCAAAGCCGGTAATGTAAGAAGCATTGCAAATACTATAATCAAAATTTTATTTAGTATTAATTCCTTATTCTGCATATGCTTACCTCAAAAAGCCCAATAAATAGAAGGCTGATAGGATTCAGAAACAATCAGCATTATTGAAATTATAAATAATGCAATAATTCCAATATTTTCAACGACTTTTAATTTATAAGATAATTCTTTGATTTTTAAATATTTAACCCAAACAGCCATTACAAGCACTATTACAATTGCCATCAAAGAGCCTGGCGTAAAATAGCTGAAAATAGAATCCTCCGCTTCAGAGTAATTAAACAATGCCGAGTAATAATTTAAAGCATAATTAATATCTGGAGCCCTGAACAGCACCCATCCCATCATTACAACAAAAATAGTATATACCCAGTTAATAATTTTAAATGGATTTTTATCAAGTAATTTACCAAGAAAAGCATGCTCTAATATGCTGACAAAAGCAAATAGCATTCCCCAGAAAATGAAGGTTGAATCAGAGCCATGCCATATACCTGTAATTAAAAATACTATAAATAGATTCTCGCATGTTCGTCTCAAGCCAAGTCTGCTACCACCCAAGGGAATATAAATATAATCCTTGAACCAGTTTGAAAGTGACATATGCCATCTTTTCCAAAAATCACGTATAGAAAGCGCAAAATATGGATTATTGAAATTTTCAGTAATTTCAAATCCAAACATACTGCCTATACCCACAGCCATATCAGAGTATGCAGAAAAATCGAAATAAATCTGCAGGGTATAAGCAATTAAACCAAGCCAGGCCTCACCGCAGTTTATCTGTGTTGCTTCCATCTGCCAGACAGGGTTAGCAAGAGCAGCGAATCGGTCGGCAAGAATAGCTTTCTTAGCAAATCCCAAAACAAATCGTCTTATTCCCGAAGCTATTTTTTCGATAGAATGCTCACGATTACGAATCTGACTGCCAAGCACCGAGAAACGCATTATCGGCCCTTGAACGAGTTGAGCAAAGAATGTAATATATAGAGCAAAGTTTATAAAGCTGTTTTCCGCTGCAATCTTCTTGTTATATACATCAGCCAGATATGAAATAAGCTGAAAAACAACAAAAGACAAGGCCAAAGGCATAACAAACCGTGGTAATCCAATCATTCCAATTTCACTCGCTGGATTTTTCCATAAGGAAATTACCGTAATCAAATCCAAAAAGCCTTCAAAATACTTATAAAAAGCAAGTATCAGAAGATTTGTAATAACAATAGCTATAAAAATGGGTTTTCTTTGAGATGATTTTTTGGGGTCATACGATAACCTGTGCATTGCAATAGCGCCATTGAAATTAATCAGAAGAAGGCCTAGCAATAGCAGCAGATTAGAAATGCCACCAAAGCAATAAAATACAAGACTGGCAAATAATAAGATTACATTCTGAATAAAGAGGCGGATTCTTGGTAAAGGAAGAAATGCCAGTAAATAATAAAAGCATAGTATTACCGGCAAAAACAGCCATATAAATGATATTGAAGAAAATTCCATTGCTTTGAACCGCTGATATTATAAAACATTAATGGAAATATTACTACAAGCGATTATTTTGGTTTAAATCATGTTTTGGTAATAGCTAGATTAAACTTTGTGGTGTGGTGTGGTAAAAGGGTTGTAAGAAGAAATCCCCCTACCCCCCTTTACAAAAGGGGGTTCTTTAGTTTGCCATTTACAAAGGGAGGGTCTTAGGATTGCCATTTATGAAGACTGTTGTATATTACAATAGAGGGTGGGTATTGATAAGTTTGTGGGTTTACTCTATAATGCAAGTTATGAAAAGATATTACCTGCTACTGATTATATTGCTAGCTATTAGCGCTATTAATGTGGTTTACGCTGATGAAACAGTGCCAAGCCACGTTTATCATTTTTTTACATCACTTGCCAAAACAGGTAAAAGCGACCAGGATTTCTTCAAGCCAGAAGGAATGTGTTTCTCTCCGGATGGTCGTCTGTTAGCAGTAACAGATACCCATAATAACAGATTAAAGCTATACGAAGTAAATTCAGATGCCCTTGCAACTATGCCGCTTTCATTGGCAATGATTTACGGTGACCTCTGGCCCTGGGATAACAGAATAACACCAGGTGATTCAAATGACAGATACCGCGAAGACGATTATATAAGCGGGCGCTACCCTGCTCCGAACTATCTTGCAGGAAGGGCTTACCAGCATGGCCAGAGCAGAATCAGAAACGCAGACAAGATTCCGATGGATCATTTCAACCTGCCTACAGGTGTTGGCTGGCTAGGCACCGCTACTATGCTGATTGCCGATACCGGTAACCACAGAATAAAAGCAATGAAGCTTAACGGTGAAGTCCGCTTTATTCTTGGGCAGGAAGGCTGGAAGGATGGTTATTTTCACTATCCCTTAGGCATTGATACTGACTGTGCAGGCAGAATCTATACTACCGAACCAAGAGGGAATTACCTTAGGGATTTTCCATTGGATTGGGGCCAGAAAATGCGTGTGCAGGGCAACAGAATTCAGATTTTTGATACAGACCTTAAGCCATCGCAGCGTCTTGGTCATATGCATCACATGAGCGGCCGCGATTATCGACAATTCAAGAATCCCACAAGAGTCTGGGTTGATAACAACGGTGATATTTACGTCTGTGACAACGGTAATCATAGAATCCTGGTTTTTGAAAACACAATGCAGAAAAAAGAAGAAATTATCGAGTGGGAACAATACAAGATGTATTACCCCAACAGCTTTGACGTTGCCAAGAACGGATGGATGGCCATTGCAGATACAGGGAATCATAAGATTCTGATACTTGATGAAAAACGCCAGTTAAGACAGATTATCGGTAAATTTGGCACAGGCAATGGTCAATTTATAAAGCCTCACGATGTAAAATTCGGACCGAACGGTGACCTTTATGTTCTTGATACTGGTAACGGCCGAATACAAATCTTCAAAGGCATGTATATCGACAATCAGTTCCCAAGATGCCCGATACCAGAACCTGTTGTTCAGCAGCCTCTTGAAGAACTGCTGCCACCACCAGTGGTCAACAAGCCTAAGGACTCATTCTAATAAGACGAAAAAAGCATCAGATTATTCTGATGCTTTTTCTTATTTTATAACTTTTTTACAATTTCTTCCCAGACCTCACGCATGTCTGAATCCTTTATCAGACCAAGATGACCCTTGTTTTTAAAATCAATGACTTCAGGCGAGTCACTTACAGTCTTCAGCATAGCCAATTTATGCTGTATAGCGGCATCTGGCGCTCCGGCCAAAGCATTTAAATATATAATTTTACCATTATATTTTCCTGTAATTTCATCTGTGCCAATAGTCATAGCTACATTCACAGCATGAGCCAGAGTTTCTCTCTTTTCCAAATCGTAAGTAGCCTGAACATCAACTGGCTCAAACAGGTAATTCCAAAGATTTTCCGGAGTAACTACCAGTTGCCCCTCATTAGACGGAATACCACCAAATACAGAATCTCCAATAATAATTGGGTAAGCCTTCCCTGTTGTCTTTTCCAAACGGCGAGCCATACCTAATGCCAACATACCTCCGAAACAGAAACCTGCAAAACCAGCTATTTTAGCTTCCTTAGGCAGCATTAAGTCAACCTGCATTAAATAAAGCTCTACAACATCATTAAAGGTTTCACCTCGTAAAAGCTTTTCATAGTGGGAGGTAACAGGTTCAATTATGAATACATTGTAGTATTTGCTGAATACTTCACAGAAATTTTCCAGATATGAAATAAAAACGACTCCATGTGGGAGCACAACCACTGGCTTAGAAGGGTCATAATCTTTGTAAAACCAGGAAATACGTCTTTTATGAATCAATAGGTCACGAATATTATGATAACGTAAAAGTTCAGATACACTGACTTTCAGATGCATTTCACTGGTAAGTCTCTGCACCAGCATTATTGTGCTAATAGAATCAAGACCTGCTAGACGAAGGTCATCTGTAACCCCAAATTCTACATTTGGTAAAATAGATCTGGCAATCTCAAGAGCCTGCTTTTCAGTAGGATCGTTTGGCATGACATTTTCCATGGTCTGATTAATTTCTGGTTCTCTTAATGCAAATCTATCCAGTTTGCCATTCTGGTTAACAGGAAGTGCTTCTAATTGTGTAAAAAATGCCGGAATCATATAAAGAGGCAGTTTTTCCATAAGATGGTCTCTTATTTCGCTACCACTGACAGAAGCACCTTTAACTGTTACATAATAAGCACACATATATACCTGGCCATTAGGATTAACAAAGTCCTTAACAACAGCATCCAGAATACCATTCATTCGTTTGATGCATATTTCAATTTCACCAGGTTCAACGCGCTGACCATTAATCTTAATCATCCAGTCACGGCGGTTAAGATACATATAATTTCCATCGTCCAATCTTTTTGCAAGGTCGCCAGTATGGTGAAGCAGCGGGAAACCATCCTTTTCTGCGAATGGATTCTTCGTGAGAGTCTTAGCAGTCTGTTCCGGCATATTTATGTATTCCTTAAAGAAATTACCTGCCAGACAGAGTTCACCTTCGTCAGCCTCGTTCCCATTATCATCAATGAGGTAGGCAGCGATTCCTGCAGACGGCTTACCAAGGGGCGTTACGTCATACGAATGTTCAATATCGAAAGCAAATACACCTGGATATGTTTCTGACTGACCGTATATGCCTACCAGGCGATAGCCATGAGGAGCCAGATTACAGATTTTTTCACTTCCTGTAAGCACCAGTTTAAGAGAATCTGCTTTTTTTTCGTATAATTTAAGCACCTTTGGGGAGATGTGTGTTGCGGTTATATTGCGTTCCTTATGGAAGTCTGATAGCGCAGCAGGATCCTTCGCCATAGAAGGCGGAATCAATACCAGTGTACTGCCAGAACAAAGAGGAGAAAAAATTTCCATGCCATGCACAACAAAAGTAAAAGGTGCAGAAGCGCCATATCTGTCTTCTGGAGTAAGTCTCATAACAGACATCAATCGACCAACACCCGCTCCGACACTTTGCTGGGTATGCAACACTCCCTTAGGCTTTCCGGTAGAACCTGAAGTATAAATCATAATAGCAGCCGTTTCTGCGTCAAGTTCTATATCTTCACAAACCTTATCGTTCTGGTATGCCTCATGCAAATTCTTTTCTTCCAACAGGAATCTGGCCCCGGAATCACTTATAACATAGTCACAGCGTTCCTTTGGATACTGTTTGCTCAGCAATACGGCAGAATACCCAAAAAGCAGACAAGTCACCATTGCTTCAACATACTGTGCGCCCTGTTCCATCAAAATAGCAACAGGTATTCCTTTTCCAGGCATAAGGCCTTGTTTCATCAGGTAATTAGCAAGCTTACCCGCTCTTTTATAAAGCTCTTTATATGTGATTAAATCCTTAGATGCTGTTTCAATAGCTATTTTTTCATAATTGGACTGTATTGCTTCCAAAAACATCTGTTGAATAAGCTTAGACATGCCGGCTCCTTTTACAGAACTTTTAATTCTGGCTAATAACCTCTAAAAATCAATAGGTTAAGATATATAATACCACATATCGTAACCTATTGGAGTATGTAATGTAATTTTTCTAAGTCTATTGCGAAAGACTTATACCTTCGTGCTTCAAAAGCATGATTTTTCGGAATAAGCCACCTGCGTAACCGACCATTCTTCCGTCTTTACCGATAACTCTGTGGCATGGAATTATTATTCCTATTGGATTATGGCCAACAGCGCCACCAACAGCCTGAGCAGACATAGCTTTTTTGCCCATTTTGGCAGCAACCTTCTTGGCAATTTCGCCATAAGTTGTAGTCTGACCATATGGAATTTTGCCGAGCTCCTGCCAGACAAGCTGTCTGAATTCGTTACCCTTAGGGGCAAGAGGTAAATCAGTTATCTTAAGATTTCGGTTTCCTGAGAAATACGAGTCAAGCCATGCAATAGTCTGCTTCAACACCGGATATTCATCATTTTTAACTAGCCTTAATCCGAATGTATCCAATATCTGCCTTTGGCCGTCTGTATATACTCCTATTAGCTTATCATCTTCGCTAATAAGAATAAGTGGTCCAAAGACATCTCCTATAGATGTGTCATATTCAGTATAATAAAACATGTGCATTATTATACACGATTCTCATCCTCGCAACCCATTATTTAACATATAGATTATTTTACCTGTTATTATTTTACAAGTGAACAGGTTAATCTCTATTCTCGCGCACCACACTGCCGAGTCTGGGTTGGTCATATTCTAAGAGAACCATATTTATTTCATCCAGATCATAAAAACCTTGTTCTATAGCCAGGAAAGTTATCTTATCAAATAAAAAATTATTAGACTTGGCATAACCAGCTTTTCTCATCATTTCTTCTGCTTCCATCAAGTCAAGCTTCAATGCAATAATAAAAGACATTACAATATTCTTCTTAGGCTTATATATAAAAGGTTCGCCGTTCTTGTCCAAATCGCCATTTGCGTCTTTATTTATCTTGGAAAAAATATCCTTATCTACATTGGCTGCTCTATAAAGTCTGACATGGTCTAGTTTTCTTTCTTTTATAATTCTCATGACCATTTGAGAAAAGCTTTCATCTTTTTCTTCTATTCTATCTGCTACGAGTCTTTTAAAATCACTAGCAGAAAAAGATCCTTTTTTTGAACGCTTACGGTATTCGTTATTAATAACAGTTGCATTTTTCTCTTTTCTGCAAGACTCTTCACACGCATCACAAGCAACAGCACCAGCAAGACCTATGAAAGCACCCAGACCCAAGTAATTTCTAACACCACTATTCAACGAAAAACACTGGTTATATAAATCTTCTTTATCACATCTGTAAAAAGAATATTCATCGCTATTTACAAGATACACTGTAACATCACGGCTGCTATTATAAATGAAACGTCTGACAGTCTTTACTGCAACGGATAAAAAATCATCTTCTGCTTCATCAGGCATAATAACAGGGATGGCGACATAATCCAATTCCTTTGCATATGCATAATTCAAAATGCTTTCATAGATTCCGATTAATTTTTCCTGATAATTTTCTATATTTTTAAAAGAGCCTGGTTCTAGGCTGCTGCAATTATAAATGATAATATTCTTGGCTTTCAGCCCGAAACCAGGAGATAAAGCAACCGAATCCTCTTTAATGTCTTCAATCTGTCGTTTAAAAAAGGCTTTCAGGTCATTACCACCAATATTAAAAAGTTCATCAATACAACTCTTCATGCCTTCACAATAAGGAAGACCTATGGCGTCTACATCCAGTTCATTAATGTTATTTTTTACTACAAATAGTGGCATAACACCTCTCCCGTTTTTTTTTTATCTATTATACTAACTCTTAGCTTCGCAGCCTATTTTTTTATTTTATTAATAACAATAAGTTACTAATTCATTTTTTGTTCAAAATGAATTGCCCGCCATCAATAAATAATATCTATCAATGGCAGGCATATTGATTATTTACGCTTTTTAAGATCCTTTTCTATTACTTTTTTCCAGTTACCATCACATTTATTACCCATAGATATATTACAGAGGCAAGAGGTTATACCTGCCCACGCTGCAGTGGTTCCTGTGGCGTCTGAGAAATACTTTACAGAATGATTTTCGTCTATGCCGTAACCCTTGGCTACTTCTACAGCATCAATATTAGCGCCTAAGAAAATGAATTCCCAGTCTTGTTTTTTCTGCATATCAGTAATCATGCTCTTTATTTCGTTACTGCCATATTTGTGGCTGGAATTTTCCATACCGTCAGTGATTATTACGAAGGCAGTCTTTGCAGGAACATCTTCTGGTCTGGCGTATTTATGAATATTCTTAATATGCTTAATAGTATCGCCGAGAGCATCAAGAAGAGCTGTGCCACCACCAACACGGTAGTCTTTTCTGGTCATCTTCTTTACTTCAGAAAGTTTGATTCTGTCATGAATTGTATCGAAACTGGTATCGAAAAGAACAGTGGTAACATAGGCTTCACCGCCTTCTTCACGCTGTTTTTCAATAGTTGAATTGAAACCACCAATAGTATCTGATTCAAGACCACTCATAGAACCACTTCTGTCTATAACGAAAACTAACTCAGTAACTTTTTTGTCCATTTTAAACTCCTTAAATATTTTATTTTTTTCCTTTGGACATCTTAAGTATATGGTTTTTAATTATCGGTGGGTCTTTTCAAAAAAGACCTTATTAATATTTCCAATTAAAAGAAAAATCCCAGCCAGATTGTGTTCTGGCTGGGATATACGGGGATTAAATAATTGTAAGTTCACCAGTTTTAGTATTTAATTCGAAGGCTCTATGGCAATCTAAGCAACAGGCTGTTGGGGTAAGCCATAGCGCTTTTTCCTCTAACTGCTGGCTGTGGCCGAAGAACTGAATTATATTTGTATTTCTAGGGTCTTTAATACTGCCTTTATTTTTAAGCTCATCGAATATTAAGTCCATTATCTGCCATTCATTTGCATCTGCCCATATGATTGAACCGAAATTATCCAAGCCTCCACGTAAACTGGATACTTCATTCATTTTCTTGAATAGCCATTTTCGTTTATCTGAATCTTCACCCTGGAATACTTCGTTCAATGAATAGCCTTTTCCTTTGTTCTCAAAGAGTTCACTCCAGTTTGGTTCTGTGGTTTCACTTACTAATTCGTAGTAATAAATTAAGAAATTAATTGGTAATATGCCTGCATGTGAGAAGATACATAATTTGTTATCTGGTCCTACATCTTTTATATGATAAGTAAGTTCAAATAAATTACGGTTATTCAGGAACAGGTCTCTTATTGTATCGTGGTTTATTCCATCATGTCTGCAGGCTATTCTTCTATCTTCTATGTATGCGAAATCATGATTTCCAATAAGTAGATGAACATTATTGAGGTGCTGTTTCTTAAATTCTACGATTTCAATGAAGTTTTCCAGTGCCTGCTGTATAGAAATACCTTCAAACTGATACGGGTCCAGATAGTCTCCGAGGAATACTATTTCACAGTTTTCATTATCTTTAACTGCTTCCTTCCAGAAAGTGCGACCATGAACATCGGGAATAATTACTACCTTAGAATCTTTCATATAACCCTCCGTAAATATAATTCTGAAATCTGTTATTTTTTTAATAACCTTTTGTTAATTTAAGTATATCTGTCACACCCTTACAGTGGGTCTTTTACGGAAAGACATAAAAATATAAAAATATCAATTGTTTGGTCTGCTAATCCGTCAGTGTCCTGCTATCCGTTGCTAAAACAAAATAAGCATCAGCGGTTAAACTGATGCTT
>JAZUDR010000119.1:0-11186 GCA_045639725.1 Candidatus Avigastranaerophilus sp.
TAAGATTGTTGCTTCTGAAGCTCTCCAGTGCCCAACCCTTTATAACAACGGTTTCGGTGGCCACCGCATTGAAGGTATCGGTGACAAGCACGTTCCTTGGATTCACAATGCTAGAAATACTGACGTTGTTGTTGCTATCGACGATGAAAACTGCATGAGAATGCTCAGAGTATTGAATACTCCAGAAGGTCATGAAGTTCTCGCTCAGGCTGGCGTTAAGAAAGAACTTATCGAAAAGTTGAATCTCCTTGGTATCAGCTCTATCAGCAACGTTCTCTCTGCAATCAAGACTGCTAAGATGTTCGAAATGGACGAACATGATTGTTTGTTCACTTGCTTGACTGACTCTGCAGTAATGTATCAGTCTCGTCTCCAGGAACTTGAACAGGCTCATGGCAAATACACTCATGACAGAGCTATGGCAGACTTCGAACGCTACTGGCTCGGTGAAGATTCTCAGTATATGCAGGAACTCACTTACTTCGACCGCAAGAGACTTCACAACCTCAAATATTACACTTGGTGTGAACAGCAGGGTAAGACTGTTGAAGAAATCCGCGAACTCTGGGATCCAGAATTCTGGGAAGACCTCTTCAGTGATGAAGTTGTTAATTCTTGGGACGAACACATCAAAGCATTCAATGAACGCACTGGTTTGTTGAAATAATTTAACCTAAGAATAAAAAGCGGTTCTCCCGTAGAACCGCTTTTTTTGTGATTTATTTATATGAAAAACTTACTTCATTTAAAAGGAACAGTTATTAGTATCGATCCAGATTTCGTAATTGTTAAAGACGAAAAATCTGATACTGAATATAAGTTTTATTTTTCTGACTTAAAAGATTCTAACGAAGGCGATAAAATTGATGCTCTTATTTCACCTGCATTCGCAGAGGGCTCTACGTCTAAGATTCTTTCTCTTAAAGAAACAAAAAAAGTAAAACCAATTAAAATGCCCAACTTCAATACCTTGATAGGTCATATGATTAAAACAAAAGAACGTTTAAAAGCTAATCTGGCTATTGAAGAAAATTCTGCTTCTATTAATGATATAAAAGAAAAGATCGATTGGCTTGAAAAAGGAATATCTTTATTTTCCTAAGGAATAATGATGAATACAGAATTCTATAATAAATACGCAAATACACCTATAAGGAAATTGCCATTTGCAATGTTAGACCTCGAAACAACTGGTTTCAAACCTGGTCCGGCAAATATAACTGAAGTTGCAATCATTCTATATGAAGACGGCAAGGAAGATAGATTCGAAAGCTTTGTTAATCCAGAATGCCATATACCCAATGAAATTACTGCATTAACTCATATCAATGATGATATTGTAAAAGACGCACCTACTATAAAAGAAATTGCTCCTACTCTGCGTGAATTATTGAATAATAGAATATTTGTATCACATAATGTGCCCTTCGATTTTGGTTTCTTTGATTATTATTTTAAGAAATGTCTTAACTATAATTATGAATGTTATTCTCTTTGTACTTTAATGCTTTCAAGAAAGCTTTTAAAGTTAGATTCAAACAAACTTGACAATGTTGCAAGGCACTTCGGTTATAATCTGATTGATGCACACAGAGCAATGAACGATACAGATGCTGTAAAGGCTCTGTTGTTAAAATTCTTTGATGTGTTGGAAGAAAAAGGCATCAACACTCTGAAGGATCTTGTAGATAACAAACTGATTTATGTGGGGAAACCACCGTGTAGGTAACTAACCTCTTTGACTTAAATCCCCCCTGCCCGGGGTCATAAAGCACCCTCCTTTGTAAGGAGGGACTAAGGGAGGTTTATTTTATACAGCGGTATATAGAAATCCCCCCTGCCCCCCTTTATAAAAGGGGGTTGTTTTTTGGGTTATTTGTAGAGGTATTGGCCGATTACCCAATTCTGGCCTTTGTTGTAGCCAAAGCGCTCGTATTGGCCTAATAGGTATAGTTTCCAGCGTTCATACCATAATTTGGCATCTTTGTGCCCGTAAGCCTTTTGCATTGATTTTAAAATTACATCTTTATTGAAAACGAATTTTCTAAACCATTTATCAGCAGTCATTTTATAATGTTCACCACTGATTTCCCAGCAATCACATAAATGCAGAGCCTGATTGGTCAGCATATGGGTCTTGAAGCTGGGAGTAATATCTTCAGATATTATGTTATTTCCTGGGTAGTCTTCCATACCCACAGAATCGGCATAATAAGAATAAGCATAATGAACAGGAGTCTGAAGGAAGAACATACCATCTGGATTAAGAAGTGCTTTTATTTTCTTTTCCCAGGCTGGTTTGAAGCTAATAAGGTCGAAACGTTCAAGACAAATGATTCTATCAAACTTTATGTCTTTTAATTCTGTATAATCACAGCTTAAGTATTCGATATTTGAAAAGCCGTTGTCTTCAGCTCTTTTTTTAAGCTGAGAAAGCATTTTGGCAGTATCAGTAATAGCGATGATTTTTACATTTGGGAAATTCTTTGCAATATATAGAGATAACGCTCCATTGTTGCATCCGATTTCCAAAATGGTCATTCCATCTCTGATTCTGGCTTTATCTGCAGCCATCCAAAGGGCGTTTTCTTCGGCTTCATCAAGGTCTTCTGAACCTGTTGAGAAGTATCCGCAAGCGAAATTCAGATACTTACCAAGAAAGAAATCATAAGAATCTAGAGGTAAATCATGACTGGCAAATCTGGTATAGCCTCTTTGTTGAAGAGTTTTGCCTGTCATAAGGTCTTGATTTATCTGTCTAAAAACTGAATTTCTTGCATCAGTGTTACCTAAGGAAGAATATCTATTGGCTCTGAACAGTAGAAATTTCATCCAGAGTTTTGTCAGTCTAACTGGCACAAAACCAGTTTCTAATGCCTTATATACAATTTTAGAACCTAGTCCCATGATATTTGTCTCCTTTATATACTTCATTTTATTATGTATTTAAAGTTTATTCAATATGGTATTGTTTTATTTTTAAAAGAAATGTAATATATAGCGCAATTTAATATTATTTGGAGTTTTTACATGGAACGACAGCAACTATATGATGTTTATCTCAAAGAGATAATGAACCTCATTGGTAATAAAAATTTTGAAAAAGCATTGGCTTTGTGCTCTGAAATGAAGCAGAGAATGTTTGCCGAAAAACCTGTCGATCCAATCATATTTGGCTGGCAGAAATATTATACATTCGTTTGTCTTATTAATCTTGATAGAGACGATGATGCCTTAAATGAATTTCTTGGCTTAGAACCACATCCTTTTGTTTTTGATTACATGCAGACTACTTTCATGACTTCAGTATGTGCAGAAATTTGCTGTGCAAAAGGTGATGCAGTTCTTTGTTCTAAGTTTTCCCGTCTTGCATGGACTACATCTTTCCACGATGAAGACCATGTTGCAAGAGTACAGAAAGCCCAAAATGCATGTATATATTTTGAAAGACTAAAGAAGCCATATTTAAACTTCAGTTTTGCAAGATTCTTGACAGGTCTTGGTAAAACCAATGACATACCAGTTTTATACGTTCAGGGACTTGAATGCTTACTCTCTAACTATAGACAGAGTAAAAGCCTTACAATAGCAGCTATTCTCATTAATAGTCTTCCAGAAATCAAAAAGCTCTTGGAAAAGAATGATGAAGATCTTCCAAAAGAAAGATTGATTGAATATATGGAAGAAGTATCAAAACTTCCTCAGACTGTCGTTGTTTCACAGAAATATACTGAAGCTAGAGACTTGATGCTGAATGATAAACTTGATGAATTAGATAAGCTTATTGATGAATTCCCGTCTCTTCTGGATGAAAATGACGAAACTGGTATGACACTTCTGATGGAAGCTGCTCAGACTAACAATCAAAAAGGTTTACAGCTTCTTTGCGAAAAAGGTGCCGATGTGCACAGATGCGAAACTATCTCTGGACATTCAGCACTTTTAATTGCTACTAAGCAAGGTCATTATGAAATTGTTAAATATTTGATTGATCATGGTGCTGACCCTGAAATAAGAGATAAATTCGGGTTCACTCCTATTTCAATGGCTATTGTTGAAGATAAGATTGACTGCCTGGCAACTTTGCTTGGATATGGTGTTCTTCTTGAAAGAAGAGATGAAAACTATGATACTCCGTTCCTCTCTGCCATCAGATGTAAGAACTTAGAAGCAATAAAGATGCTTGTATCTGCCGGCGCTGATATAACTGTTAAAACCAGAGACGATAAGTCAATCTTTGATATTGCAGATGAAACCAAGAATGAAGAAGTAATTAAACTTATATCCTTCTTAAAAAACACTGAGCAAACTAATCAAAAATAAAGTTAAATGGCTGGCAAGAGAAAAATAGCTTCACCTGTTCATTTAAATGAATATGACAGGCAATATCTAAAGGAAACTATTGAACAGGCAGGAGGTTGTGAAGTCCTTTCTGCCGCAGTTTGTGTAGCTTCTGATACTTATTCTGATGTAAGAATAATCGCCAGAGGAACTGTTGATTCTGCACCAGCCATTATTAAAAGTTTGAGACCAGGTGAGGTTCTCCTGCATAATCACCCATCCGGCAGAATAAGACCATCTGATGCTGACTTAGGTGTTGCTTCTATTTGCGGAAAATCTGGAATAGGTTTTGCAATCCATAACAATGACTGTACAGAGTTCTATGTTGTGGTAGAGCCATATATAGAAGAAAAGCCTGAGAAACTAAGCAAAAAGGAAATGATAGCTTACATTTCCGAAAACGGCCCAATCGCAGAAAAGTTAAAAAATTACGAGCAGCGTGATGGTCAGATTGAGTTGATGGGAAAAATAACCGATGCCTTTAATCAGCCATGCCACGCGATTTTAGAAGGCGAAACCGGGATAGGTAAGAGTATGGCTTACTTAATTCCATCAATATTTTATTCAAACAAGAATAAATGCAGAGTTTGTGTTTCGACAAATACAATAAACCTACAATATCAACTTGTTGATAAGGACTTGCCTTTCCTAGCCCAAATACTACCCGTTGAATTTAAATATTGTCTTTTAAAAGGAAGAAACAATTATATCTGTTTGCGCAGAATACGGGAAGCCACTACAAGCGACAATGCTGATTTTTTATTGGATGAAATGGAATTTCCTCAGTTCCAGAAACTGGTATCATGGGCTGAGAAAACTACTGACGGTTCTTTGAGTGACTTAACATGGGTTCCAGTAGAAACCTTATGGGACAAATTATGCTGCGATAAGGACAGTTGCCCTGGTGTAAAATGCTCAGATTACAATGAGTGTTTCTTTTACAATGCGCGTCGCAAAGCAGCAGAAGCCGATATTCTTGTTGTTAACCATTCTTTGTTATTCTCTGATTTAGCTCTTAGAGCTGAAACTTCTGAATATTCTCAGACAGCAGTTATTCCCGCATGTAAAGCAATAATAATGGATGAAGCACATAACCTTGAAGATACTGCTACAAAGCATTTTGGCTTCAGAACCACGGCCACTGGTTTTCAAAGAATTCTCAATAAAATATATCAGAAGCGTGGTAGAAAAGAATCAGGAACTTTCACTACACTAGCTAACGCTCTGGCATTTAAACATGGTGATATATCAGATTCAGATCGAGAATCTCTTTTAAATGAATTGAATACCCTGCTTATACCTTGCAGAATGGAAATTTCTGACATCGCAAAGGTTCTTTTCGACTCAATTGCAACATTTCTAGTAAACGAAAGCACTCAATTAGGTGAATATAGGCTCAGAATAACAGAAAAGCAGGAACGAACAAATGAATTCCTTATTTTAACTGACTCAGCTAAGAAGGTTATTACAGAATGTAAACGTCTGACTAATGCAATGAAGAAGTTTGCAAGACGTTTAAATTCATCTGTTGATAACTTTGAAGATGATAATTCAATTTATGAAGTTCCATACACTGAATTGAACAATTACGCAAGTCGAGTTGATGAGTTGTCACGCGGTTTAATGATGATGTTTGAAACAGAAACAGAAAATCGTTCAAGCTATGTCCATTTCTTCACGACAAATGTTCGAAAGACTGGCCGCTATACCTCTATTTCATCACTACCGATTGAAATATCTCAACAGATGATAGATTATTGCTTTACCAAGATACCTTGCACAATTATGGTTTCAGGAACCATGACTACTGGCGGTAATTTCAACTTCTTAAAGAACAGGTTGGGATTATTTCATCAGGAAATCGCCGATTGTCTTATTGAAGGTCGCTACCAATCCCCTTTTGATTATCAGCAGCAGTCAAGATTGTTCATTCCATCTGACTTGCCTGACCCTTCTAATTCTCTATTTGTTGAACAGGCAACTCAGCCCTTATTAGAGATTATTAAATCATCTTTAGGCGGCACATTAGTATTATGTACATCATATTCGCATTTGAATATGTTCTATAACAATCTTGCTCCAATTCTAGAAGCAAATGGTATCAGCTGTTATAAACAAGGTGATTTTGACAGGCAATATCTTGTTGAATTGTTTAAAGAAGATGGTTCAGCAGTTTTGTTCGGCACCGATTCCTTCTGGGAAGGTGTTGACATTCCTGGTTCTGCGCTTAGAAATCTTGTTATTCTTAAATTGCCTTTTGCTTCACCAAATGACCCTGTACTAGAGGCAAGGAATGAAAGAATTAAAGAAGATGGTGGTAATCCCTTCAAGGATTATCAGCTTCCAATGGCTGCAATTAAATTGAAACAAGGTTTTGGCAGATTAGTTAGAACTAAACTAGATAGAGGAACAGTCTGGATTCTTGATAATAGAATAATCAACAAATCATATGGTAGTTATTTTATAGACAGCCTACCCGATTCACCTGTTGTAAAAGGTAAATTTAAAATACTGATAAAAATTGCACAAGAATTCTTCAATAACAACCTTTAAAGGTGTATAATATTTGCACTTTAATTTTGGAAGTGTAAAAAATGTTATCCTTTTTAATTAGTGTTCTTTTACTAATTTGTGGTTATATTTTATATGGCTCTTTTGTAGAAAAAACATTTGGACCAGATGATAGACAAACCCCTGCATTTGCCATAAATGATGGTGTTGATTATATTCCGATGCCACTATACAAGGTTTATCTGATACAATTACTGAATATTGCGGGTACAGGACCAATATTTGGGGCATTAGGCGGTGCAGCTTTTGGCCCTATCGTTTATTTCTGGATAGTTTTTGGTTGTATTTTTGCCGGTGCTGTTCATGATTATTTTTGCGGTATGCTTTCTGTCAGAATGAAAGGCGCAAGTGTATCTGAAATAGCAGGACATTACTTAGGAAATAAAGCCTTATTGATAATGCGAATATTTTCAGTAATCCTTTTGGTTTTTTGTGCTGTTGTTTTTACAATAGGGCCCGCTGGATTATTAGATATTATTACACCGAAAGAGTATGATACGCAGTTTTGGTATTGGATAATTCTATTATATTACTTTATTGCTACCTTTGTCCCAATCGATAAGGTAATTGGAAAGATATACCCAATATTTGGTTTATGTCTAATTATTATGGCTTTTGGTGTCTCAGACGCTTTATTACATTCAGGGAAATATAATATGCCTGAAGTATGGAATTATATGGATAACTTACATGCTAATAATTTACCTGTTTGGCCAATAATGTTTATTACTGTTGCTTGTGGCGCAATTTCTGGTTTTCATGCAACACAGTCGCCTATGATGGCTAGATGTATTAAGAGTGAAAAACAAGGTCGTATGGTATTCTATGGCGCTATGATTTCAGAAGGTCTTATCGCACTAGTATGGGCTGCCGCAGGTGTAACCTGTTACGAAAACTCAGCAAGTTTACTAGCTGATGGCGGTGGATGTAGTAAAGTCGTTTATGCAATATGTAATTCCACAATGGGACAAGCGGGTGCTGTATTAGCAATGTTAGGTGTTATCGCCTGTCCTATAACATCTGGCGATACTGCTTATCGTTCAGCACGATTGACAATTGCAGATTGGTTTAAAATTGATCAGTCAAATTGGAAAAAAAGATTATATGTTACACTTCCTCTATTACTTTCCGGTTACATCATTGGTCAGTTTGACTACAGCATGATTTGGCGTTACTTCTCATGGGCAAACCAGACTCTTGCAATGATAGTTTTATGGGCAGCTTCTGTTTATCTGATTCAAGAAAAGAAGAACTGGAAAATAACAGCTATACCAGCAACATTCATGACTGCTGTTTCTGTTACTTACTTTCTGACAGCTCCGGAATGTCTTGGTTTAGTTTACAAAATGCCATATCCCGCTGCCGTAACTATCGGTGTAGTTACTGCCTATGTGCTTTTTGTACAGTTTGTTGGAAAATATTTAAGCAACAATAACGGAAATACAGAAAACAAATAATTTGAATTAAAATAAAAAAGCCTCTATTAGCTAAAAATAGAGGCTTTTTTATTAACAATTTGTTTCAAATTCGCTTAAAAACTCACCTTCTATTTCTCTCTCGTTCAAAACCATTTGTATAAAACTATTGAAATTATCAGCTACTTTGAAAATTCTTCCTAATTCTATGTCTATGCGGATTATTGCTGGTTCTCCATCAAGACCTAAATTTTTGTAATCAAAATAATACAGGTCATGACCTGCTGATTGTGTTTTACCAAACGGAAAGCCTATTTCAGTCGGATAATCCCATTCTTCTTTATAAAAGAAGAATTCACGCTCTAGTCCATTATGGGTATTGGATTCAGAGCCAATTCCCATAATTATTGTAAGCCAGGAATCTATATTTCTAATAACTCCACCATTCTGAAGTCTTAGCAATTCAATATATGATTTCGGCAATTTATAACCTATATTCTTTTCTGTTCTCACTATCATTTCTTCAGTCAGAGCATCAAAAACATAGTATTTACTGTATTCGTAAGCATTGTTAAATAATTTTTCTATATCAGCCTTAGTAAACATATTAAGTATTTAATTATTCTGCTACGCGCTTGAATGCAACTGTTCTGGCTTTCATAGAAATCTTGTCTACAATATAGCCATAATCTATGAGTTCTTTTTTATATTTCAGGAAAGAATGATCCAATGGTAAACCTGCGATAGTTTCTATTTCTTCATAGGTCAGTTTAAAGTTATCTTTTCCGTTCTCTTTTATCCAATTCCAAAGTTTCTGATATTTACTCATTACCAATAATCAGTCTTCAACCTTTTCAAATATAGAACCTGGTTGTTCACACAATGGGCAAATGAAATCATCTGACATTTCACCTTCATGAACATAACCGCAGACCGGGCACTTATAAGCAGGCTTATCAGTAGTCTTAACATATTCTTGCATATTAGCTCTATTTACATATTTATTAGGATCTTCTCTGTCTTTAAAGCATGAATTGATATCTTCTACTATTGAAGCATCTATTTGTCCTGCATTAGCCATTTTCCAAAGTATTTCCATAGAGTCACAGTGACTTAGACCTGGTTTATATGGCCTGTTTTCAACTAATGCCTGATAAATATCTAAACAAGCCATTAATCTTGAATTTTTGTCAAGCTTATCAGCGGTATATCCAAATGGGTATCCGCTACCATCTAGTTTTTCATGATGAAGTGCAGCCCATTTTGTTATTTCTTCCATGCCAGAAATGTTACATAGCATATTCCACGTTCCCATGGCGTGATTCTTAACTTCTGAAAATTCTTCCGATGTTAATTTTTCTGGCTTTTCAAGAATTTTATCACTGATTAGTAATTTACCAATATCGTGAAGTTCGCCAGCAATATAGAGTTTTTCACATTCTTCTTTAGGTAAGCCATAGTATTTGCCCATATCAAATGCTTTATTCGCAATACCAAATGAATGCTTCCAGGTAAAATGTGACTTATAGTCAGTCATGTCTGAAAAGATCGAACACATTTCTATTAAAGATTCTGTAGAAATATCATATTCTTTTACAGGAATTAATTCTGACATTAAGAATTTGCATTTGTCTCCAGCTATTGCTTCAAGAGTTTTGTAACCAATACTCTGCATAAAAGCTTCTGCACATTCTTCAGAAAATAAAGTTCCTGCATTTTCTGGCAACCAATTACATATTTGCTTGTATTTATCTTTGTCAAAACTATAAAGGTTAAAAGTAACATCCACAACATCAGCGGTATGAATCAACTGTGCATAAATTGGTGTTTCAGCAGTCTTAACTCCCATGGCACCATTTCCATCAGCTCTATCATGATGGTATAAAAGAGCTCCTTCAATTTTATGATAAAACGGTAGCTTCTTCAGAATCTTTTCCCCTACTTCACAATGAGGAGCCATATCTTTTTCTGCATTTTCTAATCCTGTATCAGGTAATTCATCTGTTAAATACTCAGATACAGCAATATCATGCAACCATGCAGCAATTGTAACGGCTGTTATTATGTCATCTGAGAAATTCAAATGCTTAGCCATTTTATTAACAAGAACAGCTACTCTCTTTCCATGGTTAGGATTTACGTCTAGATATGCTTTTACAGCATAGTCCATTGCAACAGACAAAGACTCTGCAAATTTCACGAAGTCAATTATCATTTATTCTATTTACCTTTTTAACAAAATTAAAGCCAAAATATAGTTAAATTTTACTTATACCAAATTGCGCTATTATCTTCAATATACACACTTAAATATCTTTTAGAATAGAATCTGTAGCATCTGTAAGGAGCATTGAATCTACTTCAACATTCTTAATTTCGTTGGCAAAATAATCAAAGCTATTCATAAAAAACTCCCTGTCTTTAACTATTGATTTGTTTGTAAATAAAGCATCATACAATAATATAATAAACGACCTAAAAATAAAAGAAAACTGTAACAATTACACAGTTTTCTTAGTCGAATTTTTTTAGAACAACAAATTAATTATTATGTCTAAACTTTTAAGCTAAAAATCTAATCTTTGGCAGATTAAAGTTTTGTTGCAATTTCTGCAATAAAGTTCTTTTTGAGCAGGTTGTTTATGCCAATCAAAACTATTTTCTGCGAATACAAGAATAATACTTCCACATTCAAGACATTGATAATGAATAGAAAAATCAGCTGGAATGCAAGATCCACCGTCAACTTTATTTAATTCTTTGTCTGTAAGTGATTTTTCCATTTAATAACATCCTTTATCATAAATTTAAGTCTCTACTATTTATTTATAATAGAAAATTATGCTGATGTCTATAGGT
>JAZUDR010000120.1:0-27551 GCA_045639725.1 Candidatus Avigastranaerophilus sp.
GGCACCTATGTTGGCAATGCCCTTGAAATAGAATATGCAATCAAGGTATTGGCCGGTCAGGAAAAGGGTGATTTCCTTGAACTCTGTCTTGTATTAGGCAGTCATATGCTTGTTCTTGGCGATCAGGCCAAGGATATTGAATCAGCTAGAAAGATGTTGCAGGAAGCTTTAGACAGCGGAAAAGGCTTGGAAAAATTCCGTGAAATGATAAAGGCTCAGGGCGGAAATCCAAAGGTTTGTGATGATGTTTCTTTGTTGCCACATGCTCCTGTTGTAAGAGAAGTTAAAGTAAAGAAATCCGGCTATGTAACCAGAATCAATACTTCAGCTCTTGGCTGTGCTTCCAGAGATTTGGGTGCAGGCAGATTGAAAGCTGATGATAAGCTTGATTTCTCTGTAGGCTTTATTTTCACTCCTAGAATAGGTGATGCTGTTAAGGCCAATGATACTATCTGCACTGTATACGCAAGAAGCGAAAAGGATGCAGATAAGGCTGAAAAATCTATTCTTGAAGCTGTTACAATAGAAGCCGCTGCTCCAACAGAAAAGCCGAAACTTATTTACGCTGTTATCGACGAAAAAAGCGTTATTCACATGAAATAAATAGTTTCTAACAATAAAGAATCTTCCCTTTAAAAAACGAGGGAAGATTCTTTATTGTATGTAGTTGATTTCGGTAATAATCAATAAAATTAAAATGTTTTATAGGAAAATTACAGAGAAGGCGTAAGAATATATGACGGAAATTGATTGGAATAATCTTACATTCGGTTATACAAAAACAGACTATAATGTGCGTTGCTATTATCGCAACGGAGCATGGGGCGAAATAGAAATAACTAGTGAAGAAACGATACCTTTGCACATGGCTGCTGCTTGTCTACAATACGGTCAGGAAGCATTTGAGGGCCTTAAAGCATACCGTTGTCCTGATGGCAAGGTGCGCGTGTTCCGTAGTGACGATAGTGCTGTCCGTCTGCAGAATACATCCCGTGGCATACTTATGCCTGAACTGCCAACAGCGATGTTTAACGAAATGGTGGATAGAGTGATACGTTTAAACGAGCGTTTTATTCCTCCATACAAAAGCGGTGCGTCACTTTATATGCGTCCTTTGCTCATCGGCATTAATCCACAGATTGGTGTCAGACCAGGCAAGGAATTTCTCTTTGTTATGTTTGCTATGCCTGTTGGTTCATACACAAAAGGCGGTTTCGTAGCCAATCCTTATGCTATTATCAGTGATTTTGACCGAGCTGCTCCTCTTGGAACAGGCACTTTTAAGGTTGGTGGTAATTATGCTGCCGGTTTTCGTGCCAGCAAGATGGCTCACGACCTCGGTTATAGTGGTGAAATATATCTTGATGCCAAAGAGAAGAAATACATCGACGAGTGTGGTGCAGCCAACTTTTTTGGAATTAAGAAAAATACGTACATTACTCCCGAAAGCTGTAGTATTCTGCCAAGCATTACAAATAAGAGTCTAATGCAGTGTGCAAAGGATTTGGGCATGACAGTGGAATGTCGCCAGATACCTGTGGAAGAATTGGAAACATTTGAAGAATCTGGAGCTTGTGGCACTGCTGCTGTTATTTTACCTATCGGGCGCATTGATGACCTTAAGAATAAGAAAAGCTATGTTATCAGCAAGGATGGTAAGCCCGGTCCCATGACCATTAAGCTTTACAAAAAACTTCTGAATATTCAGTATGGCATAGAACCAGACATTCACGGCTGGACACGTGTAGTCATTGGGTAAGATAAGCCAGAGAGAGCAGGGTGGCAGGAAATATTCAAACTTTCTGCGGCATGCTTGTTTTCGAGTTAATAGCCTATTACAGCAGGCCTTGTTCCAGTTGGGTATAAAACAATATCAGAATGCAAATAATACTATTGCTGCACAGATAATGAGGGGAACAATATGGTAGGCTTTCTTTATTAGTTGTTGATTTTTTTCATATCCGTAGTCTTTTTGTTGGTCTTCTGCGCTACGATAGTCTTTGTCTGGGTTATATTGAGGTGAGTGGTAACCCGGACCGTGATATTTGCAGACTGCATCAAAGTCTTTTACATACGATATTTTATAATTACAGTCGGAAGAGACAGTAAATTCTGGTTTTAACAGACCTTCTGATTTCAGAAAATCAATATCAAGTCTGCCTTCAGGAAATTTGTCATGGCTAGAAGAATAATTTTGTATTTCTTTCCGTAGTGAATTACTTATTGCTGTGCAATTCAAAGAATCTGGATCATTCAGATTACCTTTGAAATCTTTGCTGTTATGAAGTTCACAAGCAATATATAAGGTTTCTGTTGCTGTAATATAATATTTACAGGACGGATGTGGAAGTTCAGCATTTTTGGCTAAGTAACCGTTTTGGCGAAGCATTTCAAAGTCGGCTTCACCTTCGAGGATTTTCCCGGTATCAGAGGAATACATCTCTGTCGCAGCAATCAGCCATTTGGTGACATACTTAAGGCATTGTTTGCGACGGATTTCTCCGGGCGATGCAATGCCATCAACTTTTGCTGTCTGAATGAGACATTCTGTTGGCTCATGATTACTGAGACAAACCTGGTCATGAATGATTATAAGCACGAGAATAAGGAATAGTTTAAGTATTATTTTGCCTAGTGTGAATTTTTTTTTCATAATAGAATTGTAACATAGATTTGGTAGTTTACAATAGAGAGAAAGTATAAGATATGTTTCAAGACGGCTGTTGGCATGGTTGGTGGGTTGCTTTCATCCAAAAGTCTGCTTATAGCGAAGCATATTAAAAATATAGCCGTAAGCTCATTCATTATGACATAGACTTCCGACTTATTGCTATATTTGACTATTTTATAAATAGGTTGTAAGTTAATAGTAACGCAATTTTAAGGAGTTTCCCCATGGCAAAACCAAAGTATGTAGTAGGTATCGACCTCGGAACCACAAATATAGTCGTAGGTTACGCACCCTTGGCTGCTGGTGAGGAAACGGAAAAGGTAGAAATAAAGCTTGCCCCGATTGTTCAGGAATTAGCAAAGGGCGCTATAGAAAAGCTTGAAGTTTTTCCATCATTTATTTTTGAAAGAATCAAAGAAAAACCAGTTCTGGATTGGGAAAGCGATTCAAAATTCATTATTGGTGAATATGCTAGAGAACGCGGTTCTGAAGTTCCTGACAGATTGATTTCATCGGCCAAGTCATGGCTTTGTAACTCAAGAGTAAACCGCAAGGAAGCAATACTTCCGTGGAATGCTCCGGAAACCTCCACAAAGCTTTCCCCGCTTCAGGCAATGGTTATGTTTTTAAGCCATGTTAGAGAAGCCTGGAATGCTGAATTTGGAAAAGATAAGCTTGAAAACCAGAAGGTAATCATTACAATTCCAGCATCCTTTGACGCAGCAGCAAGAGACTTGATTGTTGAAGCTGCCAAGGAAGCCGATTTGCCAGAAGCAACACTTTTAGAAGAACCTCAGGCAGCCTTTTACTCATGGATTTCCCAGAGCGAAAATCCTTGGAGAAAACAGGTTTCCAAGGGCGACACAGTTCTTGTGGTTGACGTTGGCGGTGGCACAACAGACTTCAGTCTTATTGAAATAGGTGAAGAAGAAGGCGATTTAAGCCTTGAACGCGTTGCTGTTGGTAGTCATATTCTTCTTGGTGGCGATAACATGGACCTTACTTTGGCTTATATTGCCCGTCAGAAGCTTGAAGCAGCCGGCAAAAAGGTTAATCAGTGGCAGACCATTCAGTTAAGCCATCAGTGCAGAAAAGCTAAGGAATTGTTGCTGAGCGATGATTCTAAGGATTCTGCTCCAGTTGTAATTTCCGGACGTGGCAGTTCTTTGATTGCAAACACAATCAAGACTACCATCGAACGCAAGGATATTGATGGAACCTTGATAGAAGGCTTTTTCCCACAGTGCAGTTTTGATGATTCACCTGTTGAAGATACTGAAGGCGGCGTTAGAGAAATCAACCTCATGTATGCTGCTGACCCTGCTATCACCAGACATCTGGCCAAGTTCCTGCGCAGTCAGAACTCTGAAAAGAAGAGCTATGGCTATCCACAGGCTATCCTTTTCAATGGCGGTGTTTTCAAGTCTGAAGTTTTCAAGAACAAGCTTCTTGAAGTTATCAACTCTTGGCTGAAGGAAGCCGGCAAGGATCCAATCAGAGTTCTGGAAGGTGCTGAACTTTCACAGGCTGTTGCCCGTGGCGCTGCTTATTTCGGAATAGCTAGTGAAGGCAAGGGAATCCGCATCCGTGGCGGTGTTTCTCAATCATATTATCTCGGCGTTGAATCGGCATTGCCAGCTATTCCAGGCTTCAAGCCACCTCTGAAGGCTCTCTGCGTTGCTAAGCAGGGAACCGAAGAAGGCACAGTTCTTGATGTTCCCGATAGAAAATTTGCTATCCGTATCGGTAAGACTGCAGAGTTCAAGTTCTTCAAGTCTAACTGCAGACGTGAAGACAATTTCGCTGAAATCTTCGAAGATATGGATGATACCTTTGAAGATACAAGTTCTTTGAAGATTGAATTGGAAGCCTATGAAGGCATGAAGGCCGGTGACATCGTTGATGTAAAGCTTCAGGTAGCTATTACAGAAATAGGCACTCTTGAAGTATTCTGCATGGAAGTTAATGGTGACCATCGTTGGAAGCTTGAATTCAACGTTAGAGAAGCTGCCTGATGAGTAATCTTGATAAAGCCTCTGAACTTCGTTATGTAATCGGTATTGACCTGGGCACAACCCAGTGCGCGCTTTCTTACTGCGATTTGCGTGATAAGAATCTGAAGGTTAAGAATCTGCCAGTAACACAGCTTGTGAACGACAGCATGGTGGAAGATCTTCCAACCTTGCCTTCAGTTATTTATTTGTCTGAAGAAAATCGAGAATTGAAGCGCCCTCAGTGGATGGAAACTACTGGAAAAATAATAGGCGCTTATGCAAAAGAGCTTGGCAGTCAGGTTCCCAGCCGTTATATACATAGCAGCAAGTCTTGGCTTTGTCACCCGAGAGCCGAAAGACAATCCCCTATTCTGCCGTGGCAGAGCGAATTAACAGATAGAAAACTGTCTCCTGTTGATGCAGCCTGCGAACTTCTCAGCTATTTCAAGAACCTTTGGAATGCAACAGTTGGTGCCGAAGATGAAGGCTCATGCTTTGAAAAACAGAAGGTAATCATCACTGTTCCGGCTTCCTTCGACCCGTCTGCAAGAAATCTTACTCTTGAAGCTATTGAAAGAGCCGGTATCAAGAACTATTCTCTTCTTGAAGAACCTCAGGCGGCTTTTTATGATTATCTGCAGCGCAATCCGACAACAATGGTGTCTGAGCTCAAGGGGGTTGATACTGTTCTTGTAATAGACGTTGGCGGTGGCACAACAGACTTCAGCCTTATTAAGATTGACTGGTCTAAGAATGCTGATTACCCTGAATTTACAAGACTTGCTGTTGGTCCTCACCTGCTTATTGGTGGCGACAACCTTGATTTAACTCTGGCTCGCAGTGCTGAAGAAGCATTCAAGCGCAAAGGCAAAAAGCTGAATAGCAAGCAATGGCTGTCTTTGTTGGCTCAGAGCCATATTGCCAAGGAAAAGCTTCTTTCTGAGGAAGAAAATACAAAGGTTGATTTTACTATTTCCGGTTCTGGTAGCAGTGTTTTGGCAGGAACAGCCAGAATACAGTTGGAAGCCAACGAAATACGTCAGACTATCATTGACGGCTTTTTCCCAGTGTCAGAACAGACTGACAGCCCCGATGAAAGCGAAGGTCTGGGTCTCTCTGAAGCAGGTTTGCCATTTACACGCGATGCTGCAGTAACAAAGCATCTTGCTGCTTTCTTGCGTGAAAACTCAGTAATGCCTGATGCTGTTCTTTTCAATGGCGGAACAATGAAAGCTGATTGCCTGCGTCAGCGTGTCTATGACGTGCTTTCATTGTGGCGTGGAAATGAACCGAAGATTTTGGAAAATCCTCACCCGATTCTTGCTGTAGCTGCTGGTGCTGCTTATTACGGCGTTGTAACCATGGGTCTTGGACAGAAGATTCACAGTGGTAACCCGGTTTCTATTTATCTGGGAATAGGCAACTCTTCAAGCTCTACTGCAGAGAAGTATGTTCCTGAACAGCTTATATGTATTTTGCCCAAGGGCTCTGAAGCTGAAACAGATTACAACATGAATGGCAAGACTCTTGGTATAGATTTAAGTCACGATGCTGCCTTCTATCTGTTCTATACTCCGCTACCACCAAAGGCAGAGGAATTTGGCAGAACAATCAAGTTTAATTCCAAGCGTTATCTGCCATTACCGCCTTGTAAGATGAAAGCAAAGACAGCTAAGGGTGAAAAGCAGGTTACCATCCGTATTAAGCTCTGTGAAACCGGCTATTTGCAGATTTTCTGTGATGAAGTTAATGGAAGCTTCTCTCAGGAACTTCGTTTCGACTTAGGTGAAAGCGATAAGCATTCTGAAGCAGATAACGGGCCTGTAAAACACAAGATTCCGCTGACAAGCGCTCAGTTGAAGAAGATTTCTAAGCTTCTTGACGATGCTTTTGCTGAAAAGGTTGAATACAATTCTGTTTTCAAGGAAATAGAAAACATTCTTGGAACCCAGAGAAATACCTGGGACGCTGAAATGCTGCGCCAGATGTTTGATATTTTCATTGAACGCGAAGAGGAATTCCGGGCTAATCAGAACGCAATGACTCTTGGCTGCCGTCTGCTGGGCTTCACCTTGAGACCCGGTTACGGGGTTAACGGCGATGAAGAACGCATTAACCGCATGTGGCAGATGGCGTATGACAGCTTTGATTTTGACAACGTTGAATTCTGGGCAGAATGGTGGTGTATGTGGAAGCGCATCGCTCCTGGCTTGTCTCCTGAACGTCAGAATGGAATCAAGAATCGTATAGAACCTCTTCTTTTTTCTTCAAAGCGAGACAGGAAGCATCGTCAGATAGTGCAGCATGAACGCAATCAGCTATGGCGCTTAATGGGCTATCTGGAACGTCTGAATATTGATGAAAAGAAGCGTCTTGGCGATTGGATTCTGAAGGCTCCTTTGAGCTTTACTACCGATGCAGTTGCTTTGGCTGCCCTTGGACGTTTGGGAGCACGCGAACTAGCTTATGCTCCAGATAGTCTTATGGTTCCTCAGAAAACTGCTAATGAATGGGCTGTTGCATTGCTGAAAAAGTCTGTTCCAGGGAATTCTTATCTGGATACTGCTTTGCGCGAAATTGGTAGAAAAACTGGTGACAGATTGGTTCAGATTGATGATGAGCTTAGAAAGCAGATTCTGGAGTTGTTCAAGAAAAAGCTTCGCAAAAAAGCTTTTATCCAGCCAATTTTAAAGGCCGTTAAACTTGAAGAAAAAGATCTTCAGGAAATTTCCGGCGAAGCGCTGCCCTCAGGTTTTATCTGGGTAAAAGACAATTAACAAAATGTAAACTTTATTATAGAATATAAAGTATATATAGTTGAGATTACTAAAAAGGGGTACATAATGCGAAAATTAAGTTTGGCTATGATTTGTGCAGGGTTCCTGCTCGGCAGTTCCTTGTCGCTTTATGCTCAGGCGAATTTATTAGATACTTCAAATTCTGCGTCACTTGGCGAAACTGTTGAAGCAGCAGAAACAGAAAGCGAAGATACTTCAAAGACTGTTACTCTGAATCCTTCAGACAGTTATGTTCTTCCTATGGAAAAGGCTGCAGATGACCCTGCTTTGCTAGCTACTAATTCAAGAACAGCAAAATTCCTTACTTCCTTGAAAAAACTGGCTGATAAAATAGAAGCAGATAATAAAAAAGAAGATAAATGGTATTGGTCAAACAGTAACAATAAGCGTACTCTTGAAAAACAGGAAAAAAGCGGTATTTATGTCAGCAACAACGCTTTGTTTGTTGTGTGGGGATTAGCCGAAAGCGGTGTGTTCACTGGCGATGAAAAATTCTTCACAAGACCTGGCACTGGCGAATTAGTCTGGAGTTCCGGGACCAAGCAGCGTCTTTTGAAGTTTGCTGATATCATGAAGGTTAGCGGCACTCCTGAAAGCCTTATTGAAGTCAGTAAGGTAAAACCAGGCGATATTTGCTGCACCCACGACGATGGCACATTCGTTTATGCTGGAAAAGGCTATTGGTTTGACGCTTCCAGACAGGGCAGTGAAAACAAGGTTATCGATGGTAAGCATTACTATAAGGCAATTTACTCAACAGTAGGTCATCCAAAAGCTGAATTAACATACATTATCAGACTCAGAGATGAATCTGTTACTGCAGTTCTTGATGAATCTGTAACTGTTGATGATACTACTATAGCTGATGCAGATGACGATACCGATACTACTCCGGCAGTAGACGGCGATACCAGAACTTTGGCTGGTTTCCTGGCTTCACTGAAGAAAATTTCTGATATCGTTAAGAAGGAAAACGATCAGGGTAAACCGTGGTTCTATTCAAATTCTGGCAACAAAAATACTATGGAAGCTCAGAGAAAGAGCGGTAGAAAGTGCTCCAACTGTGCTCTTTATGTTGTATGGGCTCTGGCTGATTGTGGCGTTTTCGAACATAATGAAAAATTTTATGGCGCCTATGAAGGAAAAATGGCTTATAGAAACGGCGCTGAAGAAGCCTTGAAGAAATACTGCACTATCACTCATCCTAACAAAACCGCAAATCAGCTTATCAAAGAAGGTAAGCTAAAAGCCGGTGATATTTGCTGTTATCCGATTCAGCACACAAATGTCTATGCTGGCGACAAGAAATGGTGGGATGCTGGCCGTGGCTCTGGTAATACCTACCAGAAGGGCGACACTCATTACTTCAAATCCATGTATTCAAAGAATGGTAGCCCAGGATGTAAGGTAACCACTCTCATTCGTTTCAAGAAGTAAACTGGTAAAAAAAAGCCGACTGATTCCCAGTTGGCTTTTTTGCTTTTTGCTAATAGCCAAAAGCATATTGACAACATATTTTGACATTTATTGGTAATGTTGATAGAGTGAAATTTATACGAGCTTTTGGAGGTATATAATGAAGTTTTTGATTTGTTGTTTAGCTATGATTCTTGTTAACGCCATTTGTATGGCTGATACTGCTTATCCTGTCGCAGGAACTGATGAAAACACTGGCAAGGAATTTGACCTATATCAGGGCGAAAGCTCTCAGATTAAAGTAACCTTTGTTGGTCACGGAACTTTGATGATTGAAAATAACGGCAAGGTTATCCATGTTGATCCATGGAGTGACATGGCTGATTACAGCAAGTTCCCCAAGGCAGATATTATTCTTGTAACCCATGAACATTTTGACCATTTTGACGCAAAGACCTGTGAGCTTCTTTCAACTGATACTACTAAGCTAGTTACTACTGCTAAGGTATGCGAAAGCATGAATAAAAAAGATAATGTTACAGCTCTTGCAAATGGCGAAAAAGCAACTGTTGACGGCATCGAAATCGAAGCAGTTCCTGCTTACAATATTCAGCACAAGAGAGACGCCAACAATCCTTTCCATCCGAAGGGAACTGGCAACGGTTATGTTCTGACAATCGACGGTATTAAGATTTATGTTGCCGGTGATACTGAAAATGTTCCTGAAATTGCTGCTTTGAAGGACAAGAACATTTACATCGCTTTCCTTCCTATGAATCTGCCATACACCATGGATAGAGCAATGTTTGTAGACGCAGCTAAGATGGTTGCTCCAAGATTCCTGTATCCATACCATACTTCTGGCACAGACCCCAAGCAGCTTGAAGGCCTCGAAGCCGACTGCGGCTGCAAGGTTAAAGTAAGAAAGATGGAATAAACAGCTAATAGCTAGTAGCCAATAGCTGAAATGAAACATACTTTGACATTTAAGCTAGATATTGGTAAAATTTTTTACATTGAATTTATAATTCAGGAGGGCAATTATGCCAAAAGTAACAACAACAGAAATGTTTAAGAAGGCCTACAATGGCGGTTATGCTATTGGTGCTTTTAACGTAAACAACATGGAAATCGTTCAGGGTATTACTGAAGCTTGTAAAGAAGAAAAAGCTCCTGTAATTCTCCAGGTTTCTAAAGGCGCTCGCGCTTATGCTAACCACACTTATCTTGTAAAACTGGTTGAAGCAGCAGTTGCTGAATGCCCAGAAATCCCGATAGCTCTTCATCTTGACCACGGTCCAGATTTTGAAACCTGTAAGAGCTGCATCGACGGCGGATTCACTTCTGTTATGATTGACGCTTCTTCTAAGCCCTTCGCAGAAAACATCGAAATCACCAAAAAGGTTGTTGAATATGCTCACGACCACGGTGTTGTTGTAGAAGCAGAACTCGGTAGCCTTGCCGGTATCGAAGATGAAGTAAATGTTTCTGCAGAAGCTTCTTCTTACACTCGTCCAGAAGAAGTTGAAGAATTCGTAACTAAGACTGGTTGTGACTCTCTCGCAATCGCTATCGGCACCAGCCATGGCGCTTACAAGTTCACTCCAGAACAGTGCACCAGAAACGAAAACGGTATCCTCGTTCCACCTCCACTGCGCTTCGACATTCTCAAAGAAGTTATGAAGAGACTCCCAGGCTTCCCGATTGTTCTCCACGGTTCTTCTTCAGTTCCACAGAAGTTTGTTGAAATGATCAACGCTCACGGTGGAAAGATGCCAAATGCTATCGGCGTTCCAGAAGAACAGCTTCGCGAAGCAGCTAAGCTTGCTGTTTGTAAGATTAACATCGACTCAGACTTGCGCCTTGCAATGACTGGTACTATCCGCGAATTCTTCGAAGCTAATCCAAGCAAATTCGACCCACGCGAATATCTCAAACCAGCTCGTGCTAACCTCAAGGAAATGGTTCGCCATAAACTGATCAACGTTCTTGGTTGCGCTGGCAAAGCTTGAGAATTAACGCTAAGTAGTGATTAGTGGTTGGCAAAATAACTGCAATCACTAGTTTCTACTGCTAACGAGGTAATAACCCATACTAGGATTATTGCCTCGTTTCGTATATATTAGGTCTTAGGTCTTAGGTATTAGGTATTAGGTATTAGGTATTAGGGAAATCCCCCTTGGTCCCCCTTTGGAAAAGGGGGTGTTGGTAGAGATGAAGAAGCTTTTATTGTTGGTCATAGCAATATCTTGTCTAGCACTCTGCGGTTGCGGTGGCAGCAATGGAATAGACCATTCCGGTAATGGCCTGAATCCAGACGAGCAGGAATTTGCTGACATTGTTTATGCTTTTCAGAAGGCCGTGAACTTTCAAAACATAGACGAGGCTAAGAACCTGATTCTGTCAGAAGTAATTTATAATAAAAGCTACAATTATTCTCTGTTTGTAGATAGACTTGAGAATTTCCTTGAAAAGGCTGAAGACATTCATTTTGATATTAGCGGAATAGGGGTAGATTTTATTTATGAAGATAAAATCGCTGAAGTGCGCGCTGAATCTCAGATAACCTATACCTACAATAATGATAGAAGAACAATCGAAGAATGCTTTGTATTTACTATAAATAAAGAATATCAATCCAATACCGGAATACAAAGATTCCAGAAATATAACCCGAATGATGGTTCAGATGTGATTTCTGCTTTTCCGCCAGTCTTAGAATAAATTAATAGGAGAGTGACCAATGAAGACTTCCGCTACAGTTTCTGTTAATAACGGAGTTCTAGAAATTAAATTTGATATTTTTGAAGCCGTATGGGGTTATCTTCTTTTTGACAACATCGGTGTTCTAGCCGATTCTAAGACTAACGCCCTTAAACTGCTCTCCTTTGCCACTGGTAAGGAACAGACCACTGTAGAACTTTCAAAAAGCGATTTTGAAAAGCTTTCAGAAAGCAAATCCGTTGTCCTTAATTTTGCTCTTGGCGATGAGAATACCGCTGTTTATAAGTTTGAAGGCGGCATAGACACTACAGGTAAGTTTATTGAAGCCATCGAAGCCCAGTTTGCTGGGAAAAATGCCACCGCTATTGAGTGCTACAAGGCTGTTTTGGAAACAAACCCGGCTCTCTACCGTGCTTATGGCCTGCTTGGCAGATGTCTGCGTGCTGAAGGCAATCCAGACAAGGCCTTTGATTGTTACAAGAAAGCTATAGATTTGGCTCCATGGTCACCTGAAGCCTATTGCAACATGGGTGTGCTGCATCAGAAAAATGGTGAGGAAGAACAGGCTCAGAACTTATTTGAAAGGGCAATAGATGCAGATAACTTTTATACAAATGCTTTGTTGAAGCGTGCTGCATATCTTTTGAAAAACTCACCGGAAGAATATGAACTTCGCCTTATAAATTTAAGACTTTCCACAACTCTTAATGATGTAGCAGCAGTTCAGCAGCATATTAAAGCCTATATGGAAAAGATGGGCTACGACCGTGTTGCCTATTCAGATAAAGAAACTGCATTGTTTGGTGACTATGCTAATCCAAAATTGCAGCAGAAACTTAAGAAGATTGAAGGCTTTATTATTAATGGCGCTTTCCAGGCTGCTTCTACTGCTATTATTGATGTTCTTGCATTTTCAAAGGGAACCTCTGCAGAAAAGAAGGTTGCCGGCTGGTGCCACGAACGTGCTTTGAGAATGAGAAACCGCTTAGGCGAAGGAATTAATGACAGACTTTTCCGTGAAATAGTAAAGATTCTCGAAGAAACTCCATCCGCTGAAAACCTGAGAGCTCAGGCTGAGGCTGACGCAAAGGCAGAAGCAGCAGAAGCAGCTAAGCATATTGATAAAGAAGCCGCGGAAGCAGCCAGAAAGGCAGCTATTGCAGCTATTGAAAATGACGTTAGCAAAGATGGTGACTATACTCAGGCTATTGCTGGTCCGGTAGAAAAAGAGCTCACAGAAGAAGAAAGAGCTAATTCTCTGGCCGAAGCTGCTTTTATAGAAGAAGCAGTAGAAATGCCAGCACCGGCACCTGTTTCTCAACCGGCACCAGAGCCAGAGCTGGTGGATGAAGCTCCAGCACCGGTTGAAGCTGCTCCAAGCGTTGAAGATTATATAAATGAAGGCCCAGCTCCGGCTGCACCAGTATCATCTGTTGAAGCCTATGCGAATGAAGGTCCGGCTCCAGTGGCTCCAGTAGCAACTGTTGAAGCTTATGCCGATGAAGGTCCGGCCCCGGCTGCACCAGTATCATCTGTTGAAGCCTATGTAAACGAAGGTCCGGCTCCGGCGGCTCCATCACCTGCAGAAAACAGTGCGGAAGAACTTCCAAAGCCTGTTTTGAGCAATGATTATAAATCTCCTATAAAGGAAGTTAAACCTATCACTATTCAGGAATTCTTTATACTGACTCTCTTTGAAGTTATGAGAGACGGTGAAATAGAAGAAGGGGAAAGACAGTTCCTTTCCCAGCTTAAAAATGGTCTGAAGATTTCTGACACTGATTTTAACAAAATGTTTGTTTATGTCAGGAATAAGGTAAAGGCTTCTGGCGTAGAAAGCGGAGAAAAGGGCAAATTTGATATAAAACGCATTTACAAGAACCTTTGTAAGGCTGCTTGGCGTGACGGTGTTCTTGAAGAATCAGAAAAGAAGATTCTTGTTATGGTTAGCAAGCTTTTCAGGTTCTCGGGTGAAGAAACTAAGAAGATGATTTTAGAGGCTAAGAAATGAGAAAAATACTTAACTGCCTGACTGTTGTTGCTGTTTTTATCCTGCTACTTGGGTTGAGCACTGTTAGTGCTGAAACAATCCAGCTTCCACAGTGGTATAAAATGATTGCTTCCTTTGACGAAGCACCTGCTGTTGGAAAGGCTGTTAATGTAAATGTGGAATTAAACGCTATTATAGGCGATCTCGAAAATGTAAACCTTCGTCTGCTTCTTCCGGAAGGCTGGTCTGTTAATAAACCTAAGCAGGAAGTGAAGAAGATTGCTGCTGGTAATACTGAGAAAATAACATTTTCAGTAACCCCGAAGAGTTGTCTTGCTCAAGGCTCTGTAATTGTTGAAGGCATTTTTGATACCCCGAAGGATAGTATTTATATTGCCATAGATAAAATAGCCACTGACAAGGAAATGGCAGAAGGGATGAAGGCTAGCGTTAAAGCATGGCCGGAACCGACCAAGAGATATACTGACATTTCTTTTGCTATTTTCCCAGAAGAATCATTCTATCCGCTTTCTGGTCAGATGTGGATAAATTATGCTGATGATATGGTTCCAGACGAAGGGTTCAGGGGACCTGTCTACTATAAGGATTCAATGATAAGTGTTCATCAGGCTCAGACAGACGTTGAAATGTATAACAAGCTTGCAGAACTGATGAAAACGGATGAAACTCTTGCTACAAAACTTACTGAAACAGGCATAGATTTAAATAAAAAACGTTCTGATTATTTGAACGGTCTTTATGTTCTTGCCGTAGAAGCTTGGGCAAACCAGGACTTTCAGACAGCCTTGGACTTGCTTGATCAGCTTGAAAAGGGTTCTGAGGGTTTGAAAACGGTTTCCCTGACTAACCTAAAGATTGCTAGTGGCAACCTGAGGGCACTTGTGTTCTGGAAGCAGGGACAGAAACGTCTTGCCGAAGAAGCCTTCAAAAAGACATTCGGTGAAAATCGCAAACATAATTTGCAGAGATACATACTGCGCAATATTGGCTTGCTTATGTGTGCTTCAAAGGATAGAAAAACCGCTTTACAGATGTTAGAACTGGCTATAGCCATGAAGAAGGGCTATACTCTGCTGGAACATGAAAAAGCATTGCTAAGCAATGAATAAAAAAGAAGAAGTTATAACAGAATTAAGCCAGCAGCTTATTTCTACAAGAGCTACTCAGCGCAAGGCAGCACTTCAGGTTTTGAAGAGATATGATTATGCTGCTGTTGAGGATATTCTTCTTGCCGCTCTCAGTGTCGAAAAAGACAAATACATCCTTCACGATTTTTTCGAAATATTTTTTGAAAATGCCAGTGAAGAATTGTTCTACAAACTCTATTTTCAAGCAAAGTCTGTAGATGATTCCCAAAAAGCGAATGATGAAAAATTTAAAGGCATAGAAGATCTGCTTTCCAGAATGTCATCATTGCTGGCCGAAATACACAACGGAAAGAACCCGCTGGACTATTACAAAATTGCAGAAATGCAATGGAATAAAGATGTTTCTGGAAAGAAAAAACAAGAAGAACACCGCAGGCAGCAGATACAAAAATTCATCAAAAAGACTGATTCCAAGGAACAGAAAAAGGAAAACGAAGAGCTTACAAAATTCGCTTTTCTTAGTCACACAATAGGTTTTGCGATTGTACTGATTATCTGGTTTGGTTTGCATGCCGACAGTATTTTTGCCAAGAAAACCACTGATGATATAAAATCTGCTGATGAAACAACGCAGCAGTATGATGAAGAAGCTTTTGTCTTTATCCCGGAAGACCCAATAAGCGTAAAAGGTGTCGTAGCAGACGCTAATACTGAATTTCGTCAGGTTATGCTTCAGTGTGAAGGCGAAAAATATATGCTGACTTTCCCAGATAGCATAAAAATTCCTGCAACAGGTGCTGAACTTTCTTGTCAGATTTATGTTGAAGATTATGCCGACGGCGTTTATGTGGCTCAGGTATTAACAGTTTATTAATTTTTTACCAAACTGTGTACATAACAATTGACATAGAATTGAATAATAAGTATAATTTTTAGCACTATGGCAAGGATTATAATAAACAAAGAAATTAATGGCGATGTTTGTATACTGCGCCCAGTCGGCTATGTCGACGATAAAGGTGGTGCAGCTCTGGTCGAAGCTACCGAGGAAGCCTTAGATAATGGCTTCTTGAAAATACTGCTGAATTTTGCAGAATCACCAGTGATAAACTCTCAGGGGATTGCGCAAATTATTGAAATGGCAGAAGTTGTCGTTGATGAAAAAGATGGCGATCTGGCATACTGCGGTTTAAGCGAAATTTCAGCTAGTGTATTCAAAATGGTTGGCTTATTCCAAATGGGTACAAATTATACTGACGAAAAAGAAGCCTTAGAAAATCTAGCCAGTTAGTCGATAAATTATTATAATTAGTACAGAGTTAATAGACAAGGAGGTCTATATATGCTAACAAATGGAATTGGTAGCAATAGCTTGCACACCAGCATTTTACGGGCTGACAGTGCAGCAAGCAAGTCTATCCAACGCATTTCTAGCGGAAAGAAGATAGGACAGGCGAGCGACAATCCCGCCGGTAGCGAAATGCTATCTGCCTTTGATGCTCAAGCCCGTGCGATGACTCAGATGATGGCAAATCAGCAGAGTCAGGCTTCAGTTCTTCAGACCGCATCCAGCTCCCTAACAACAAGCACGAACATCTTGCAGAGTCTTAGCAGTCTTACTGCCCAGGCAGCAAATGGAACGCTTACCGACCAAGACAGAGCAGCAATTCAGCAACAGATCAATCAGCTTTCTTCTCAGATTGATATGAGTGCTCAGCAGTCTCAGTTCAATGGTCAGAATTTGTTAGACGGAACATTCTCTACACAGTTTCAGAATGGTCAGAAATTTGCGATTGACGCAATGACTGCAAATGCTTTGGGCCTGAATGGTCTTTCTGTAGCAACTCAGGGTGATGCTACATCAGCCATGGGCACTGTACAGTCTGCTCTTAACAAAGTTCTTTCAACTCAGAGTGGTATTGGGGCTGCTCTTAACGGAATTAGCTCTAATATTGCTAATCTCCAGAATCAGCAGATGAATGCTCTTTCAGCTCAGTCTCAGATTGGCGACGTTGATATGGCCAATGAAGTTATGAATTTAACTTTAAGCCAGATGCAGTCTCAGGCTAGTCTTAGAGTATTCAGCATGAACGAATCAACCCGTTCTAATATTCTGAATCTCCTGTCTGATAATTGAGTTTTAGTATAAACAACAAACACCGCAATCATAATCGTGGTTTCACGATTATGATTGCTCTTATTATAGGCACTGTAATTTTAGTGCTTTCGGTGACGCTTTATACTTTCATGAGTCACCAGTATACCGGGATGCATACCATCGTAAATGGCGAAATAGCTCATTTTCTAGCTGAAACCGGTATCAATACCTGCCTAGGAACTTTAAGAACCAGTATTTCAGAAAATCTTGGTCCTGGCGGTAAGTCTTCTGAAAAGCTAAAAGACATAATCTTAAATAGCAAATCTCTCGAAAATACTTGTATAAACAAGCTTCTTGGCGAAGTCTGGAACGATGACCTTAAAAAATTTTCTGCTGAAGTAGATAAAACAGCTTCTATTGAGGTCAACGTCTATTTAAGAAAATTCAAACCAATGGAAACAGATACTGCTTTGTGGGCTGATCCAAAGTCAGCAAAGGGTACTCTGGTCGTTGAAGCTATTGGCGAATACCGTGGTTCCAGACGTAAAATAATGATTAATCGAGATGTTAGTGTTGTTAATATGGTTCCAGGGGTTATGAGCAAGTTTTCCCTTTATTTGAATGACGCTGACAAGAAAAGCGAAAATGATTTTAACATTATAAAGAATGACTATAAAGGTATGATTACAGATGGGCCAAAGCCTATAATCGTCTACAACCATGCTACTCCGGAATACAGTGTTGAACCAGCAAATATTGCAGATATAGAAAAAGAAGAAAAAGACCCTGAAATCTGGAAAAAGCGTGGCTGGATATGGCTGAAGGGTGATAAAATCCGGTTAAATCTTTGCTCAGGCGCAGGTGACCTGGGTGAAATATTCCATTTTTATGATGTAAGTAAGCCTAATTCTTTTTCTCCTGTAAAATTTTCTACAGTTGCCTCTAAAATGCCCGAAACATTTTTTCAATCCCATAGAACCCCATGGGATAAAAGCTCTGACGCTGTAAAAATGGCTTCCTACCGTTTTTGGCACAGCTTTATTCTTGATGCCTTCCATGACCGTAGCAGTCGTATGGAAAGCGAAGCTATGTATGAAGGCAACATTCTTTCCTATTACGAAAAGCATCATTACGGTTCAAAATCTTCAATACTTCACCTTTTTGGCGATGCTAGAAAAGGCTATCAATCACGCACCAGGGTTATCGGACCAGTGCGTTCGGCATTTGTAAGATTTGCCAATCTTGAGGTAAAACCTGAAGAAGATGATGTAAAGGCTATTTTTGAAGCTAATAATCCAAAGCCTATTTATCTTTTGCAATCGCTTCCATTCGATAATTACAGTAATTCAATCAATATATGCGAGTTTACCGGACGCGTAGTTGGTGGGCCTATTATCAATATTGGTATGCTTTTTAAGGACCACAACGAATATTCTTCATTCATGAGTGGGGTTGTAGAGCAGCCCTACGTCGATTCCTACAACTCTATGCAAGAGGTGTATGACAAAGCAGACAACCGCTTTTTCCCACCTCAGAAAAAGCTACTAGGGGAGGATTTAGAGGGGGATTCTGTTATCAGCCGCGATGAACATATCTTTTATAAAGGCTGTCCTGAAATAGAAGACTCTATAAAGCTTATCAGAAGGCGAATTCAGAACACTATAGAAACACCTGCCGATTTCTGGAAAAAGTATCTTAACGAAGACGGCGAATTAGAGCTTAATTCCGTTGTCTGCATAACAAATAGCAGGAACGAAGAGTTCATAGTTCCACCCCCAGGCAGACCGCAACCTCTCAGGGTAAAGGGTGGGGGAATCGTCCTCCTGGAAAAGGGCAGTATTGCTTTGCGTGGTGTTTCCTTAATGAATACTTCGGAAATTCTTACCATTGCCTCCGCTGGTGATGGGAAAATAAGATTCGAGTCTACGCAGCCTAATCATGTTAATATTGTTGCACCGCATTGTGAGGTTGATTATGGTTCAAGATTCGAGCTTTTCGGTTCTCTTTGCGCAAAATCGATATATGCAGACCATCGTTTTCAGGGCGGTGTAATACGCTATAGACAGGCGTCTGATCCGACCCGTGATACCTATGACAAATTCTATAAGATTTTTGTTGCCCCAAAGGATTCTTACTGGATAACCAATTGATATGACAAGCTATAAGCAAAAAGCTACAAAAGGCCTTTCATTAGTCGAAATAACCATATCTATGAGTATTTTGATTCTTATTATGCTGCCTTCTTTTATGGCCTTTTCTTCCGGAAATCAGGGTATTCTGATGACTGATTCTGAATTCAGGGCTCATAGTGCGGCTCTTGAGCTTTTGGAACAGACTATGTCACTGCCCTTTGATATGCTTAAAACAGGCTATTATGAATCAGATGCTATTGTGGACGGGGCAAATTTTGCTGATACGCCTGTGGTTTATCATCTGAGCTTTGGTCCGGAATATAAGCCAACTATGAGCATTGAAGACATCAAAAAGAACAATAAGGTTATTTTTAAGAAAATAACTGTTTCAATAAAGTATCCGATAACCAAAGGTTCCAGTCAGGAACGCGATTTCAGCATAAAGGTGATAGTAAATAATGACGGCATCTAAAAATAAAAAAGCATTTACACTTGTTGAAATCCTTGTTGCTGCTGGTGTTACTGCAGTGTTTCTTGGAATGGCAGTTACTTTGTTCATGCGTTTCTCGAAGAATTTCTCTGCTGGCGAAGGTTCTGCTGTTTTGATGCAGGAATGCTCGCTGTTCACGGCTAGGTTGCGCAATGACCTGAATAATGCCATAAAGCCCCCTAAGGGTGATTTTATCACTGTAGATGAGACACAGCTTATGTTTAATATTTACGACAGTGAAGATGGAAAAGTGAGGAGCGTTATTTATTCTGCTGTTCCTCAGGCTGATGGATATTTCAACATGACAAGACGTCTCGATAACAACGAGGCGCACCCGATTATAAAGGGCAAGGTAGCCTCTTATAGCTGGCACTTAAACGAGGAGCTTATTCCAACAGGAGCTACACCTGTAAAACGCATCGGCTTGGCACTTTCACTTAATATGGGGGCCGCCGATATGAAAAATAAATCTTTCGATTTCAAAACAGTTATTTACCCCGTTCGAGCAAACAAACAATAATGGCACTTGATTTTTGATAATTTTCAAACACATTTATTGTGTGCTATAATATATAAACTCGAAAAGGGAGTTATGTAATGAGAAACAGTATCTTGGCGGCTGCTGCCGCTTTGCTTATAGCCGCTGCACCAATGTCCTATGCTGCAGCTAATCAGGCTTTTACAGATGTACCGGCTGGTCACTGGGCTTATGAGTCTTTGAATAGACTAGCCGAAAACGGCATTCTTAAAGGTTATCCAGATGGTAGCTTCAAGGGTGACAAGCTTGTTACCAGATATGCTTTGTCTTTGATTGTTGCAAATATGCTTTCTAACATTGAAGCAATTGGCAAAGACCAGGTTAGCGAAGCAGACCTTCTTGAAGTAGAAAAGCTTACTATGGAATTTGCTGAAGAACTCAGTTCCATGGGCGTTAAGATAAAAAACATTGATGAAGATCTTAAGAACGTTAAAGAAGATTTAACATACCTTAAGGCTGATGTTAAGGATATCAAGGACTACTTCGAAAACAGCGCTGAAAAGGTTAAGCTTTCCGGTGATATGCTTATCCGTAACTATGATTATGGTATGGATAAAACTAAGTCAGCCGATGAACATCGCACTGAAACAGTTCTTCGCCTGCAGTTTGATGCCAGAGTTGACGACAATGTATTCGTAAGAGCTCGCTGGAACGTACTAGGCAACAATAGCAATGTAAATGGCCAGCAGTGGAGAGGTAATCACTGGGTTGGTGATAACAAGGAAACTGGCGATGTCGAAATTGCCTATGTCAAAATTACGGATGCTTTCAATGAAGCAGCAACATTCAAGCTTGGCCGCGATTTCTACACTCATGGTCACGGTCTTGTTGTTCATGACTTTATGGACGCTGTTCATTACGATGTAATGGCCGGTGAAGTAAATATTGCTGCAAACGTATTCTTTAATCGTGATAAATATGGTCATGACTACCATAATATCTGGAACATCAATTTTGATTATCAATACGAAGATAGCCAAAGCTTCTATCTTGGTTTTTACTACAACACTTACGATGGTGTTGACAAGCCAAGACTGGTTGAAGAACCTCGTGAAGTAGCTATAGACCCGATAAATAACATTCCGAATGTAACAGATGCTAGTAGAACCATTGTTGAATTAGGTGCCAAGGGCAATATTGATGGCGATGGCAACTACAAATACGATGTTGGCGGTGTTTATTCCAAGATTGATTATGAGCGTATAAGAGAAGACGGCGAAAAGGTTTCTTCTACAGAAGATGGCTGGATGACTTATGTGGCTGTAGAATACGACAACAAGCGTGACTGGAATGTTAAGGCTTCTTATGCTTATGCTAATGAAGAATCTGCAGCCAATGTTAGCCGCAGAGACGACAATGCATGGTGCATGGAAGAAGAAACTCCATTCGAAGATATTCTCTGGTATCAGATTGATGGTCACAATACTTATCTGAATATGATGAGAATGTATAACATCCAGGATGTTAAGTTCCAGATCAGATACAGACCTGTAAATGCCGACAAGCATAGCTTCAGACTTGCTTATGATTATGTAAGTGATATCAATGACCACTGTGGTGAGCCGAAAGACGCTTACAACACAATAGGTTATGATGATTTGAAGTTCAGTATGCTGACCTTTGAATATAACTACCAGTTGGCTGAAAATACCAGACTGAGACTTGGTTACGCCAAGGTATTTGAAGACAGTATCATCACTAGAGAAAACTTAGTTAAAGGCATTGCCAAGAAAAAGGCTGAAGATCAGGATATCTTCTACACAGAAATCTATTCTAAGTTCTAAAGCGATATGAATAAACGGGCTTTTACACTGGTTGAAATAGCGATTGCTGCAATAGTCCTGTCTATATTGATGGGCGGTTGTATGTTCCTCTATCAGAGAAGCAATGCTGCATTTTCAATTACGTTGTGGAAGCAGGAACGAACAGCCCAGGCCGAGCGTTTCTGGACTCACTTCCGTAAGAACATCGAGGAAGCTTCTGATTTATTAGAAATACCTGATGATCAGATGGGGTTGCCACACCCACACGTTCAGAAAACGAAGGAAATGCCTATCTTGGTTCATACTTCCGCAGGAAGTCTGAAGGAAAATGATAATGCTAACCTTCTGGCCTGGAATGTTTCAATTCTTGATATTGATTTTGATAACGGCAAGCATAGTAGTAAATCTGAAATTTTCCAGCTTGTGAAGGAAGGTCGCAAGGTTTCCTTAAAAGGCTCTAAAAGTAAGCCTGTCGCGGAGTTAGATGACGTTGTCGCTATTGCTTTTGACATTAAGACAATTGTGAAAGCAGATGATACTTCTTACGAAACTATTGTTTCTAACACTGTTGCTACTGGAACTGCCAAAATAGTTGGAACTCTGCTGGAAATATCGCTTACCATGGCTCCTCCGAAAACGTCTATCGGTGAACAGAATAAGATTCCCCAGAATCACAAATTCCGTCTGAATGTCGCTGCAGATATGTCTACTGATCCTAAGTATTAATTATCCTTTACTGTATTTCTCTCACATAAATCCACATTTTCCTTATGACTAAATTAGTATATTTATTAACCTTATTGTATCTATCCCCTGTAAGACTTCTTGCTCAGGATGTAAGCATGAATGAGTCTAAGATTGTACTGGAGGTTCCTTCTGCTCCGTGGGGATGGTTTGTCGCAGCCTTCCTTTTGGTAGCTGTTGTGGCATTGCTTGGAGTTGTTCTGGCTATGACCAAGAAGACTATGGGCACAGAATCTGTAGTAAATAAGTCTACTCAGGAAGAAGTGAAGGATGCATACGTTCGCAAAATAAAGAGTGACTATATTGAAAAGCAGAAAGTGCTCGATGGAAAGCTCAGTCAGGTAAGGTTGAGATTTGCAATGGTAATGAGCAGAGTTAAGACTCTTCTTGATACTCTGAGCCCGGATAAGCTTTTTGCTGCTATCTGCGAACTTATTGAGACAGATGTAGGCGCAGACAGATATATACTTTTCCTTTTAGACCCGGTCAAAAAAGAACTTTATCCTTTCAGATGGCATGGCTATTCTGATGCTATTCAAAAAGCACTGATTATTCCCCAGAATATGCCTCATATTCTGACGTATGCATTGAAGCGTAAGCAGAATATTTTTAGGGAAGACGCTTCTTCTGACCCTGAATTAGTAAAGCTTATTGATAATAAGCCTGATTTGAAGACACTTATAGCTATTCCTCTCTTTACCAGAGATAAGCTTTATGGCGTTATTCACATTGAAAACTTTGAAGATGGTCATACTAAGGTTGATGATAATGAAGCCAAGTTCCTTGTTGCTTTGCCGTCGTTCATTGGTAGTGCTATTACAAATGCAGACATATTCATGCAGACAAGAGACCAGTTGCAGTCTGCAAAGTTAATCAGCGAAAAGGAAATCGCCGAAAAACGAAAACTGCACGATATGTTTTCCAGATACACATCTGCTGAACTTATCGAAAATCTCATGAATCACCCGGAAAAGATTGACCTTGGTGGTGTAACCAAAAATGCTACTATTCTTTTCTCTGATATTGCCGGATTCACTCATTTCAGTTCCCAGCTTACACCGAAGGAAGTTGTTGTGGCCATGAATGACTACCTTTCCAGAATGACTGAGGTTGTTCTTGACCATCAGGGGGAAATCGACAAATTCATTGGTGACGCAGTTATGGCTCGTTTTGGTGTTTTGAGTGATTTGCCGTATCCGTCTAAGAATGCTGTGGAAGCAGCTAGACATATGTTAGTTGAGCTGAAGAAGCTTCAGGCAGAATGGGCGCAGCGCGGCAAGGAATGCTTCAATATAAGAATTGGTATTGCTACTGGCCCGGTTTTGGCTGGTAATATCGGTTCTACTCGCCGTCAGGAATTCACTGTTATGGGCACCACGGTTAACTTGGCTTCCCGTTTGGAATCCTATAACAAGACTCTTAAAACGACAGTGGCTATTGATGAGGAAACCTTTAAATATTGCGGCAATAACCTTGATTTTGTAAAGCATGAAAGCCAGCAGATCAGAGGTCTTGATACGCCGGTAAATATTTATACATTAGGATGAAAAAAAGCCCCAGACATTAAGTCCGGGGCTTTTTGCTATACCTTAGATTCCTGAAGTAGTTAAGAAAATTATCAGGTTTCCTTCCTTTTGAGCTTTAAGCATTGCCATATGAGATGGCTTGGTTTTCTTCTTTTCCTTTAAAATGCTTATCATGAAAGGATTTCCACTGACTTCTGGGTTTATGTGTTTTACTACGTAATTTTTGGAAATTACAGGTGCTTTGACCGACCAGAATTCAGCTTCTGTGTTGCCAAGGTTGTTTATTGCTGCAACCTTGTAATCATTGGAAGCAAGCTTATCAAGAACAGGACCAAGGGCTCTTACTGTTGACGGATAAATATCATGCATAAGTATTGCGCCGCCACGGAAGTTGCCTTTGCTGATAGCGAGCTGTCTATCAACTTCGCTTAAGATTGATTTTTCATTTTTGCTTTTCCAGTCTCTGGTGTCTACTGTCCAAAGCACTGTATGCATACCAGCTTCATTGACTGTTGCAATAACCTTTTTATTGCAGGCGCCATAGGGTGGGCGTAAGAAAGTTGGCTTTTCCCCGGTAATCTTTTCAATAAGATTAGAGGATTTCATTATTTCCTTTTTGATTTCAGCTGGTGACATTGCTGCTAGGTTTTTGTGACCGTAGGTATGATTCCCTACGATATGACCTTCGTCATGAATGCGCTTAACCAGTTCAGGATACTTATTAGCCTGAAGCCCAAGAACAAAGAAAATTGCCTTAAGATTGCGTTTTTTCAGAATATCCAGAATATATGGCGTAGTTGCTGGATGTGGACCGTCATCAAATGTTAATACAACCTTGCGCGTATCCTGTAGAAGCTCTTTTAATCTCGTTCTACCGAAATTTGTGTCGACACAAAGCTGTTCACTGCCCGCAAGATTTTCCTCCTGCTCTGCAGTTGCTAGTGATTCACTCTTATCGACAGCGCTTTTTGTTTCAACAGGTGAAACAGAAGCATAGGACGTTGCTGCTGGCAATATTGTTGGTATTGTCAAAGCCGCACAAAGTGTAAGGATAGCTTTTAAATTATTATAAATTTTAGGCATAGCACCTCATATATCGGCAAAAATACAGATTTATTGACTATAAAAATCCTTAACTCCCGACCTCTACCCTCCAACCTCGATGGTCGATATTCGGCCAGCACTACTATAAACTTGCATAGAATGCCTATTCAGTGTAAAATACTATGTACGCAAAATTGGAAAATTAATAATTCGGGGGCACCCCTATGGCTCTGATACTAGTCAGAGAAATTGTTCAAGACCAGAATCTTATTGTGGTTGCTGGTAAAGAAGGTTTAGACAGAAAGATTATATCTTCAGAAGTTCATCGCCCTGGCCTGGAACTGGCCGGATTTTTTGAACATTTTGGTTACGAACGCATAATCGTTCTTGGCCGCACAGAATTGGCATACTTAGGCGAACAACCTGCTGAAACTAGAAAGGTTCGTTTGCGCCAGTTATTGTTCTTTAATATTCCTTGTATCATTATTACCGATGATTTGCTGGTTCCAGAAGAATTACTCGAACTATGTAACCAGAAAAATATCCCTCTTCTTCGCACTCCAGCAAGAACAGGCGAATTTATTTATGAACTTTCACGTTATCTTCACAACCGTTTTGCTCCACGCAAGAGCGTTCACGGGGTTTTTGTTGAAGTATACGGCGTTGGCATCCTGATTATGGGCGCTTCCGGAATTGGTAAGAGCGAATGTGCACTTGAACTTATTAAGCGCGGACATAGACTTGTTGCTGACGATGCGGTTCAGTTGATGAAAATAAGCGATACCAAGATTATGGGTTCACCAGATGATATGATCCGTCACCATATGGAAATCCGTGGTCTAGGAATCATTGATATACGCTCGCTTTTCGGTATTGCTGCTACAGCAGACGAAAAGAATGTTGATCTGGTTGTTAACCTCGAAAAATGGGATGACAACAAGGAATACGATCGTTTGGGCATTTTCCAGCGAACAGTTAAATTCCTGAAAGTCGAAATCCCGTCTATTACAATTCCTGTGAGAGTAGGACGTAACCTTGCTGTCGTTGTAGAAACCGCGGCTATGAACTTCTATTTGCGCAGAATGGGTATTCTGAGTGCCGAACGTTTCTCTAGACAACTGAAGGCCAAGATGACCGGAGAATTCTAAGATGCATTTTTCCCTTCGACGCAAGATTAACCATAAGATAAGAGCCCGCCGCTGGGTTGCTTATTTGCTCTTTGGGCTGTTAATCATGTGCTTTGGGTTCAGTTTTCTCTGTCTGGCAATTATGCTTCTGGCTCCGGCAACAGTAGAAACCCTCAGGTCATTCCATCCTGGGGCTCTTGCTTTTACTGCATTTACAGCTTTTTTGATATGCGGCTTCTGGTTTTATAAGGGCTTCAAGATTGCATTCGACTTGCTTGACAGTCGCGATGCAGAACTGTCTTCAAAGCTGAAGGAATTTGTTTTCCATCGTAGTCAGAAGGATGAACGGCCTTCTATCGTGGCTTTGGGTGGCGGCACTGGTTTAAGCTCTTTACTTAAGGGCTTGAAAGAAGTAGATGTTAAGCTTACTGCTGTTGTTACTGTCTCTGATGACGGCGGTTCTTCCGGTCGCTTGCGTAAGGATTTGCAGATTCTTCCCCCTGGTGATATAAGAAACTGTCTTTGTGCATTGTCTAAGTCTGAAAGCTTATTGACAAAGCTTTTTCAATACCGTTTCTCTGAAGGCGGTGACATGGAAGGTCACAGCTTCGGCAATCTGTTTATTGCTGCTATGACTGGGGTCTTAGGTGATTTCTGCAGCGCCGTTCGTGAAGCTAGCAGCATTCTTGCCATTAAAGGTCATGTTGTTCCTGTTACAAGTGATAATGTTCAGCTTCATGCAGATTTTACTGATGGAACCGAAATGGAAGGCGAAACGGCTATCTGTGAAGTTAAAAAGCCCATTGCCAAGATTAAGCTTGTTCCAGAGAATGCTCAGCCAAACCCAGAGGCTTTAAGTGCCATTGATGATGCCAATATGGTTATTCTCGGGCCGGGCAGTCTATATACAAGCGTTATTCCAAACCTGCTTCTTCCAGAAGTTGTTGACCATATAAACAAATGTAACGCTACTGTTGTTTACATTTGTAATGTAATGACACAGCCTGGTGAAACTGATGGCTTCAGGGCTTTGGACCACGTAAAGACCATTCTTGATAAAACGGGTCTTACCAAGCTTGATGTTGTAATCGTAAACTCTAGACAAGCTGCTAAGCATCTTATGACCAAGTATGAAGCAAAGAACCAGTATTGGGTTCCGCCTACTGTTAGAAAGATTGAAGAGCTTGGAATCAGGGTTGTGGCAACGGATTTGCTTTCTGAATCTGATTTGTTGAGACATAATCCGAATACACTGGCTGGTATTATTGCAAACCTTGTAAATGAAAAGGGTAAGAATACGGCGACCATAGAAGAGGCTGAAGACCTCGAAGATTGATTTGCAACGGATAACAAGGATAGCAACGGATGGAGCAGGCCAAACAGCCAG
>JAZUDR010000121.1:0-17734 GCA_045639725.1 Candidatus Avigastranaerophilus sp.
TATAACAATAAGATGCTTTGATCTTCTTTCAACCCAGAAAACAACAGGTTGTATGGCTCTTGCACAGCTTAATGATGAAGGTATTCCAGCATCATGTGAAGGCGATATACCGTCTCTCATTACAATGATGATAGTTAACGACTGTGTTCGTAAGCCAAGCTTCATGGCCAATCCATCAAGCATCAGAGGTTCTGTTGTAACCTTCGCTCACTGCACATGCCCAACTACTATTCTTGCTCATTATCATCTTGAAACCCATTTTGAATCAGGCATAGGTGTTGCTGTTGCCGGTGAATTCCAGGAACGTGATTTTACAATGCTGCGTGTAGACGCCATAAATAAGTGTTATGTAATGATGAAGGGTGAATCAATGGAACACAAATATTCACCAAATCTCTGCCGCACTCAGTTAAAGCTTGATATGCCCGGTGCCGACAGCTATTTCTTCAATAAGCCACTAGGCAACCACCACATCCTTGTTCCTGGCGACCAGATGGTAAAACTCCAGGAATGGTTCTACGCAGAGGGCTACGTTCGCGTCTAACTCTTGTTGCATAGCGACATATCGAGTGCGCAGCACAATCCTCCCCCAGCAGACGGGGTTGGGTAATTTGTGGTTAGGGGGTTGTTGGGACTGCACATTCTGGATTTGCTAGTGTTAAGAAAGTTTTCTGCTAGAATTGGAGTCGCCCCTGCGAGGCCTTCCTCCTTTAGGGGCTGAGGCCAAGGATGGCGGCGTGCAGTTGCTACAGGAAGTAGCATAAACTGCTGAAGGTGGCACAGCGAAGCTGTGACGAATGAGGGGTATTGGAACTTATTTTGACATCTCCCTGATCCGTGCAATTAACCTATCCCACGCATCAAACCAATCTTCTGCGCGCATTATATGGCCAGATTCCGGGTATTCGAAATACTGAAGCTTTTCAGGGCAGTTTGCATAGCAGGGCTTTAGTCTTTCATACAGGCTTCTGGCACCTTCCGGATTCACAAACTCGTCTCTACCTGCATTTACCATAAATAGGCCGGCTGGGAATATTTTTTCTATATTATCTGCAGGCCCTGAGGTTTCTAGCATTGATGGGGTGGGACTTTCCTTGAATCTGAAATCAGGATTGCCCATAAAGCTTGCGTATAAGTCAGCTTCCTTGCAGAGCATCAGAGTCGCGAAGACAGCATAAGCACCCATAGAAATGCCTAAGACGACTACTTTTTTCCCCAACCATTTAAAATATTTGATAAGTTCGGCTACTTCTGCAGCTTCCTGATGAACAACAGACATCATCATGAGGTATTGTTCCTTGGGGTTGCATCTGGCTGCAATGTCCATATAGCCATCGTTACGCTCGCCATGGTGGGGTGCGTCGATACAGATAGACCAGAAGCCAGCTTCTTCCAGACGCTGCATATCTGGCTGGTTGATTTCTTTGGAAACATCAGATCCATGCAGAACAATTACAACAGTATCTGTCATTTCCCCATCTGTTTCTAAGGCCGGAACATTATTAATGCCGTTAAGATAAAATTCTGTCCTAATCTGTCCCATTATTTCTCTCCTCCTCCATTGACACCACATATGACACCAAGTATAATACAGTATAAGGCTATTATATGTCAAAATGGGATAAATTATTATTAAAAATATGTTCTTTGTCTAAGGACTTGCGATTTGATGAACTTCGCAAAGTCTTGGAAGAATATGGCTATTTAATGCACAATCCAAGTGGTGGTAGTAGTCATTATACTTTCAGAAAAGTTGGGTGTATGCCAATTACAATACCTAAGCATGAACCAATTAAGAAAGTATATGTAGAATTAGTTAAGAAAGTGGTGGAAAGCGAGTATAAAGATGAAGAAGATTGATAAATATATGAAGCTTCCTTATAAATTAGAACTTATACCCGATACCGAAGAAGGTGGATTTGCTGCTATATACCCGGAATTGCCAGGTTGTATTACTTGTGGTGATACTGCTGAACAGGCTTTGAAAAATGCTATGGATGCCAAAAAAGCTTGGTTTGAAGCAGCAATAGCAGAAGGCTTAGAAATTGCAGAACCAGAATCTGCAGAAAACTTTTCTGGCCAATTTAAACTAAGAATTCCTAAGAGTCTTCATAAAGCCTTGGCAGAACATTCAAAAAAAGAGGGAATAAGCATGAATCAGTATTGTCTTTACCTCTTAGCAAAAAATGATGCTATATATAGTTCGAATCAGCATCTTTGATTATTTATAGGATATTATATTATGCGCGAAATGAAAGAAAACAGACAGGAAAGAGCCAAGGTTCTGGCTATTGCTGTTCAGCGTCAGGGTCAGTCTGACGAAGAAATGGAAAATTCACTTGATGAATTATTTGAATTGCTGAAGACCCTTGGCGCAGATATGGTCGGCAAAATTGTTCAGAAGCGTGAAGATGCTTCCAGAATCGAATATCTAGGCACAGGCAAGCTTGAAGAAGCAAAGGAACTTGCTGAAAAGCTTCAGGCTGAATATGTTGTTGCAGATGACGAATTAAGTGCGATGCAGATGCGCAATATCGAAAAAGCCATAGGCTTGCGTGTAAAAGATAGAACATCTGTTATTCTTGATATTTTCGCTGCTCATGCTTCTACTCGTGAAGGTAAGCTTCAGGTTGACCTGGCTATGCTTCAGTATCAATACCCTCGACTGCTCAAGATGTGGACTCACCTTGAAAGACAGCGTGGTGGTATCGGCTTGAAGGGTCCTGGTGAAACTCAGCTTGAAACAGACCGTCGTATTATAAGTGTAAAAATCAAAAAGCTTGAAGAAGAGCTTGAAAAAGTAGCAAAGGCCCGTGAACAGCAGGGGAAAAAGCGTGTTGACCGCTTTGCTCCGTTATTTTCTCTTGTTGGCTATACCAACGCTGGTAAGTCAACACTTCTCAATGCTATTGCCGGAAGCAATGTCCAGATGTGCAATGGGTTGTTCACCACGTTAGACCCGACAGCCAGAAGAATAGACCTTAAAGATGGCTATTGGTGCATCGTTTCAGATACTGTTGGCTTTATCAGAAAATTGCCGCACTTGTTGGTAAATGCTTTTAAAGCCACTCTTGAGAGCGTTGTTCAATCAGAAGTTCTTCTTATTGTCTGCGATATTTCCGACCCTCAGTTCCGCGAAAGGCTGGAAGCTGTAGAAAAGGTTTTACACGAAATTGGCGCTGCAAATCACGAAAAAATCTATGTTTTCAACAAAATAGACAAGGGACAGGTTGTTTCTGACGAATTGCTTGATTCGGCTTATCCGAACAATATCAAGATTTCTGCTGCCAATAAGACAAATCTTGATATCCTTATGACAAAGATTTCAGAAATAATGAAGCGCAACCGCAAACAGGTTAAGATTGTGCTTCCTATCGGAAACCAGTTTATGGGCGATATCATGAGCATAGGCAAGGTATACTCTCAGGAATGGGGCCAGGGTATTGTCACCATAAAAGCCGAATTACCCAACACCTACTTGAACATGCTAAAAAACATGCCAAAGATTACCATCGAAGAGATTGAAGTTTGAAGCTACGCCCTTGGCTATTAGCTTTTAGCCGCTGGCAAGCAGGAAGCACGAAGCCAACCCGGCGACTACGCCAACAGCTTTATTGAAACTACTTTATACTCTATACATATTAAATCACTATGAATCTCGAACCAATCGGATACCTTCATTGCGATCGCAATTACCACGAAGAACAGCCCAGACAGGGAAATCTGTCAGCTTCTCAGGGATATATTGAGCTTGTTACAGGTCGCAATTACGAGCAGGGGTTGAAAGACCTTGATGGCTTCAGCCGTATCTGGGTTATTTACGAGTTTCATCAGAATAAAACCTGGCGGCCATTGACTAACCCCCCTCGCACTGATGGAAAAGGTAAAAAGGGTGTATTTGCAACCCGCTCGCCTTATAGACCTAACCAGATAGGAATTAGCTGCGTAAAGCTGCTTTCTGTGCTGAAGAATCGTATTTATATTGCTGATTCTGATTTGCTTAATGGAACGCCTATATTAGACATAAAACCATATATTCCGGAATACGACAGTTTCCCTGACGCCAGGACAGGTTGGCTTGAAAATATAATTGAGAATGTTTTTGAATTAAAATATTCAGAAACTGCTCAGAAAAAAATAGCCTGGCTGAAAAAGCAAGGTGTGGATTTGGAAGGTGTTGTAGAGGCTCAGTTAGGCCATGACCCACTGGACAAGACACGTAACAAATTCATCAGAACGGAGAATGACTGTCTTTTACGCTTTAAAAGCTGGCGTATCGCATTTGATATAAAAGAAAGAACAGTGTTGATTAAGGATGTTATTTCAGGTTATGTTGTCTATTCAAATCCTCTCGGCAACGATACTCTAGATGACCTGCGCCTCCACCAGAAATTTAACACTGTGTTTAATTAAGGCAGTCTCCGGTTCTATAAAATGTGTGGAAATGACCTAACTGACCAAAAACTGTAGCAGCCAAATACTACCTAAGACCTAAGACCTAAGACCTAAGACCTAATACCTAATACCTAAGACCTACTCTTTGACTTCTTATCACTCTTTGTTATATCATAACGCCCGAAGGGAAAAATTATGCTGCCTGCTGATGCAAAAATTCATTGTGGTTATGATATAGCTGATATAAAGGATATCCGTGAGGATAACCGTATTATTGCATCTACAGGTTGGGGTGAAGTTGGTGAAACTTACGTAAAAGATGTTTTTCTTAATAACGTAACTGGTTCCCCTTTATTGCAGATGACCACCTCACGTGGTGCAGTTATCAGATGCACTCCAGATCAGCTTTGTTTTGGCAGATTTAACCCTTCTTTGAGAATGTATACTATATACCTGCATGAACGCTCTACATTAGGTTTCAGAGTAGGTATGACCTCGGATATTGTCCATGAAGCCATCAGCATGATGACTAATAATAAAAAGATTGATGGCAAGCGTAATGTTACAGATAGAATCTGGGTTATAGAAAATAATCCGAATCTTACTAATGCAACATTTGTGCATAAGCTTATAATGGCTAAGTATGGACTACCTGATATTCCGTTTAATGCAAAGCATATGGAATCAATGCTTACAGAAGAACATATAAAGCGTCTTTTCGATAATATTGATACCCCAATAGGCGCCAAAGAGCTTCTGAGAGACTCTAACATGTTTATGGATTATCCTCACATGACGGTTAAGTCCTGCAGTGAAGATAATATGACCAGTAGTTCTGTCCAGTTCGTAATTTTTGGTGGCAAAGACAAGGCTTCTTCTGGTCATTATCCGCATTTAATTCAGGTTCAGGGAATATCAGACCCGAATAGTGCTGAACAATTTAAGATGGCCCGCAGAAAAGGTTCAAATCATGGTCTGTGGTATCTTGAAGTTACCCGCGAAGACCTGGATGAAGCAGAGCTTTTCGTAAAGACTGTTTCTAATCTTGATGACCTCGAAGTTGTTAAGAAAATTCAGTTGACCAAGAAAGCTGCTTACTATGTTCTGCCAGCCTCACATCTTAAGCGTGGAATGCTTGTTCCGATAATGAATCACCGTGGAATTATTGAAGAAGACGTTATAAATAAAATAGAGTTGCTTGATTATGATGGTCCGTTGTATGACCTTCAGGTCCATCAGCTTCATAACTTCATCGTAGATTCATGGGTCGTTATGTGCTATACACCAAGCAGCAAACCGAAACCTAGCTTTATATAAGTCGGAAGCAGGGCATTATTTTATATCAAGCGAGTATAAGGTTTGTTTTAATAGGCTTTTGGCTAATTGCTATTAGCTCTTGGCCGAGAACAACAGCCACTATCTGCTTTCGGCTAATAGCCAATAGCAGCTAGTCGAAAGTTGGAAGTTGGAAGCTTGAAGCTTGAAGTTTCCTGCTTGCAGCTTATTGCTTCATACTTTGGCATTTGTATATAAGGATTTATATGTATAACTCAATCGATGCAACATTAGAAAAGTTGAATGACAGGCAGCGACAAGCTGTTCAGATTACTGAGGGGCCACTTCTTGTTGTGGCTGGCGCCGGTTCAGGAAAAACCAGAATGCTTACGGTTCGCATTGCATATCTGATTGAGCACTGTCATGTCGATCCTTCCCAGATTCTAGCAGTTACTTTCACAAATAAAGCAGCAAAGGAAATGAAGGAACGCGTAGCTGGTCTTGTTGCCGGTGCTTCTGGCGTTACTCTTACTACCTTCCACTCTTTCTGCTGTATGCTGCTGCGCCGTTGGAGCAAATATGCCGGTTTTGAAAAAGGGTTTACTATTTACGACGAATCAGACAGCGAAAAGCTGATGAAGAATACGTTGAAGGAACTGAAATATGATCCGAAATTGTATACTCCAAAACTGGTATTGGAAGCTATTTCAAGAGCTAAGAACGAGCTGCTTGGTCCTGAAGAATATTTTGAATTGTGTAAGGGCGGTGGTGCCGGTCCTCAGGATATAGCAATTCAGAAGGCTTACAGTGCCTATCAATCTGCTTTAATGAAAAACCAGGCATGCGATTTCGATGACTTGATTCTTAAGGCTTACCAGATATTGAACAATAATCCAAATCTGCTGGAAAAGCTACAGAACGAATATACATATTTCCTTGTAGATGAATATCAGGATACAAATCAGGCTCAATACAAGCTCATAAGCATGCTTTCGTCAAAAACAAGAAATCTCTGTGTTGTAGGTGACGAAGACCAGTCTATATACAGTTGGCGTGGTGCTACAATTAGAAACATTCAGAATTTTGCCCAGGATTTTATTGGCGCAAAGATTGTTAAGCTGGAACAGAACTACCGTTCAAAGCAGAATATTCTTACTGCTGCAAGTGAAATAATCAAACACAACAATAGTGCTCACCCCAAGACTCTTTGGAGCGACCGTGGTGATGGCGAACTGATTACTTACTATAATGCCACAGATGACCGAACAGAAGCGGAATGGATAGTTAAGAAAATTAACGAGCTGACTTCTACAGGTGATTATTCTACAGGCGATGTTGCTCTGCTTTTCAGAATGAACAGCTTGACAAGAACTGTTGAACTGGAGCTTCAGAAACGTGGAATCCCATATGAGGTTACTGGTGGGACAAAGTTCTTTGAACGCCGTGAAGTAAAGGATATTCTTGCATATTTACATGTCATAGATAATCCGGCTGATAGCATCAGTCTTGAACGTATAATCAATACCCCTAAGCGTGGTATCGGTAATGCTTCTATACAGAAGCTTTATGGTGATGGCACTCTCACTCTTTGGGAAGGCGTGGTTATGGCTGGTGGCGACAAGCCTGATTCAAAGATTGGCACTTTTATGCAGCAGATGCTTTCTTTTATGGAAGAAGCGCCAAATATGAGTGTTTCTAACCTTTGCAAAAAGATTATTAATGAAACAGACTATTTCAAATACCTGAAAACCGATGACCCGGAAACTGCTGAAGATAGAAAAACCAACGTAGAATCACTTGTTTCTGATATTAGATATCAGGAGATGGATAATCCGGAATTGACTCTCCATGATTACTTGGCAAATGTTGCTTTGCATTCGGCTGCAGACGAAGTTGATGAAAAGTCTGAAAAAGTTCATCTTATGACATTGCATAATGCTAAGGGGTTGGAATTCCCAATTGTTTTTATTGTTGCAATGGAAGAAGATATTTTCCCGCATAGCAGATGCAAGGATTCTCCTGAAGAAATAGAAGAAGAAAGACGTCTTGCGTATGTTGGTTTTACAAGAGCTAAGGATTTGCTTTTCTTGACCTGCGCATCAAGAAGAATGATGTTTGGCAATCCTCAGCTTCATTTGCCGTCAAAGTTTATTGGTGAGTTCCCCTCGGAGCTTAGAAAAAATGATACAAAATATAATTTCCTTTCTGAGCATTCTAAGTATGGTGGAACTAGTTCCTATTCTTCAGGTAATTCGTATCAGCATCGGGGTGCTTACGGAACCACTGGTAAAACTTACCAGCGTCAGGGCGCTTTCGGTTCTGGCTATGGTTCCGGTAAGACCTGGGGAAAATCTAGCGAAGATTCCGATTCAACTCCACCTTCCTACACAAAATATGCTAAGTGGTCTTCCGAAGTAAAAAAAGAAACTAAGACGGAAAAAGATGACATGGAAGATGGAACTATGGTAAATTTAAAGGCAGGAGTACAGGTTTATTCTTCTAGTTTTGGATATGGTACGGTTGTAGATGTTTCTGGAACCTCTATCAGCGATTTCAGAGTTACAATCAACTTTGATAAGATTGGTGAAAAAACATTACTCTTGCAGTACGGACGAGTTAAGGTTATAAAATAACAAGAAGAAATTTTTGGAGGTACCGTAATGAAATTTTTACGCTTTACATGGAAGCTTTTTGTAATGGCAGCAGTATTTGGCGTTGGTTATATTGTTGGTCGCGAACACAGCTTCGAAGAAGAAGAACAGTGGGAAGCAGAAAACGCTAAGAATAAAGAAAATGCTGAAAAGCCAGCTGAAGGCTGTTCTTGCAATGAAAGCACCTGTGAAGGCTGCAAAGATTGTAAAGCTTCTAATGGCGAAGTAACCTTCGAATATGAAGATGAAAAAGCTAATAAAGTTGCTGTTGTTGGTTCCTTCAATAATTGGAACAAAGACGCTGATCCAATGAACAAGGAAAACAGCACCTGGAAGTGCACTAAGACTCTTGAAGCCGGCACCTATGAATATCAATTCGTAGTAAATGATACTGAATGGGTTGTTGATCCAAAGGCTGAAACAACAGTTAAGAACAAATACGAAGGTCAGAATTCTGTCGTAGTCGTTAAATAAGTTTATTAAAACTGTTTGTAATTAGAAAATATTGGTAGAAGCCTGATGCATAAAGCAAAGGCTGAAATAGGATTGGGACATGGTTAAGAAAATATTTCTGGAAGAAGTCTGTGACCGCGAAAGATTGAAAAGCTTTATCAATCGTAACTATAAGGTTTGCGGACTTCGTATTACACCATTTAATGAACGTGGCGATGTTGTTATAGGCGATATCGAAAAGGTTCTACCAGGCCTTACAGATGCAACTGAAATAGTTGACTACCCGACTGGTGAACTGCTTGAAAGGCCTGATGGCTCTTTCTTGAAGGTAAAAAAGCTGCAGTATGACGGAATTATTTTCGGCGCAGTTTTGATTGGTCCTTTCTTTAAGAAGGGCTCAGAACATGAACCGATAGAAGATATTCCTGAAATCACTGATGTTCAGATTGAAGGAACAGAAGAATCAATAGACGCTTTCTTCAAACAGATGGCCGACTTGGCTGCAGAAAAAGCAACTTTGGCCAGAAAAGAAAAGATACTTTCAGTTCTCGAACATGCTTCCAGTGTAATGAATTCAAGCTTGGAATTCCAGAACCTGCTAGAATTTGTTATGGATATTGCTATAGAAATTACCGGGGCAACCAGCGGTTCAATTCTTTTCCGAAAGGAAGAAACAGAAGCTCTTGAAGTTGCTGTGGCCAGAGGTAAATATCCGCACGAAGTTAAGAAAATCATGGTGCAGTTTGGTCAGGGCATCACTGGCTGGGTTGCAGAACATAAAGAACCACTTAACGTTCCAAATGTCCTTCTTGATAGCAGATACGTTGAAACTCCAGAAAACATCTATTCAGAAATGGCAATGCCACTTTTGATAGGTGATAATCTGGTTGGTGTAATCACTGTTGATTCAAGCGAAATCAGCGCATTCTCCAAGAGTGATGAAACCTCTTTGAATACTTTGACTTCAATGGTTGCAAAAGTTTTGGAAAATTCCAGACTTCTTGCTGATTCAAACCAGAAGCTCAGAGAATTGACAAAGGTTTTTAGTATTTCTGAAAAGCTTTCTGTTCGTAGCCTTGATAGAGAAGGCTACAACGAAATGCTTAGAGAAGCCTGCGAAGCTACAGACAGCTCTGCTTCTTCTCTTATGCTTTATAATACAGACCAGGATCAGCTCACAATGTGCGCTTCCTATGGTCTCCCAAGAGAGCTTGAAACTCTTTCCATCGGTATCGGAAAGGGCTATCAGGGCTGGGTTGCTGCAAACAAGAAAACCTTGCTTATTACCGATGCAAGCATTGATGGCACAATTGATCATGTAAATTTCCTTGATCAGTTTGCTAAATCAATGTTGATTGTTCCTTTGATTACTGCAGATAATAGATTTGTTGGAACTCTGGCTATCTATCATTGCTATGGTCCAAGAACAATCAGTGAATCCGACCAGGATTTGCTCAACACAATCGGTCGTATTATTACTTCACATTTTGAAAACGAAAGACTTTTCAATGATTCAAAGCGTAAGCTTGATTACCTGTCAACCCTCTACAAGGTTGGTTCTTCCGTTTCAAAAACACTGAACATCAGTAAACTGTTTGATACAATTCTTCAGCAGGTTCAGGAAGTTATGGACGTAGAAAACTGTTCTTTGATGGCTTATAACCCGACAAAGAAGGTTTTGACTCTTGATGCTGCTATTGGTTTGCCAAGCAATATGGTTGGTAAGATTGAAGTTCATTTGGGCGAAGGCATCGCCGGGTGGGTTGCTCAGAATCGTAAGCCTGTCCTTTTGAAGGATATTTCAAAGGACGACCGTTTCTCAGACCGCCAGGGTCGTATGGATTACAAGACACGCTCTGTTCTTTCTGTCCCGATACTTCTTCACGAAAATCAGCTTCTTGGTGTTCTGAACGTAAATAATAAGCGTAATGGTGATGCTTTCCAGGAAGATGACCTTAATCTGTTACTTGGTATTTCTGGTCAGATTTCTCAGGCTATCGCCAATGCTAATCTCCATGAAAAGACCGACATGCAGGTTGCTGAACTCAGCTTGATTCAGGAACTTGGTAAGGCAATCAACTCTTCTCTTGATCTTGATTCTGTTCTCAATTACTTCATTGATATGACTACAAGAATCACTGAAGCAGATTGTGCAAGCCTTATGCTTTATGATGAAGCAACTAATGAGCTTTATGTTGAAGCTTATCGTGGTTTCGATGATTCTTCCATTGAAGAATTCAGATTGAAGCTCGGTGAAGGTGTTGCCGGTAAAGCTGCTGCTGCCCATCATTCAATAAGATTGGATGATACAGGTAAGAGCAAGGAATATCAGGATTTCGGTCAGTATTCTGCTAAGAACCTTACTTTGATGTCTGCACCGTTAATCAACAAAGATAATCTTGTTGGCGTAATTAACTGTGAAAGAAAGATTGATAAGAAGGGACCATTTACTTCTGATAATCTTGACCTTCTTGAAACTCTGGCTTCTCAGGCATCAATTGCTATTGAAAATGCAAGATTGTATCACAACCTTCTGAATGTATATCTTGAAACTATTCGTTCGTTGGCTGCTGCAATCGATGCTAAGGATAGCTACACTCACGGTCACTCAAGACGTGTTACCGACCTAAGTGTTGGTATTGCTCTTGAAATGAAGCTTCCAAAGGCTGATGTAGATACTATCAGACATGCTTCTCTGCTTCACGACGTTGGTAAGATTGGTATCTCCGAAAAGATTCTTCTTAAACCAGGCCGTTTGACTGATGAAGAATTTGAAACTATTAAGTCTCACCCGTATATTGGCGCTGGCATTCTCAATTCTATCGAATTCCTGCATTCTGTATGCGATATTATTAAGCACCATCACGAACGCTATGATGGTAAGGGTTATCCCGATAAGCTTAAGGGTGAAGAAATTCCTCTTGGTGCAAGAATTATCTGCGTTGCAGACTCATTCGATGCTATCACTTCCCACAGACCTTACCGCAAGCCAATGACCTTCGATGAAGCAACAGAAGAAGTTAAACGCTGTGCTGGTGCTCAGTTTGACCCGGAAGTTGCGGCTGCATTTGTAAGCCTTAGAACCTCTAAGAACTGTCCTCCATGGTTCAGAGGCGAAATACTTGATCAGGAATTAGCTGACCAGTATCCTATGCAGGTATGATATAACTGAGTTATAACTTGAATGTAAAGATTGGGAGCTCTAATTATTAGGGCTCCTTTACTTTTCTTTACAAATACAAGTCTTGCTATTAAACTTGAAAAATAAGAATATAGTTGTCACGAGGTAAACAATGAATAAATTTTCAAAGATTTTTGTCACACTATGTTTAATGACAGCACCAGTGTGGGTTGTTTCAGCTCAGGAAACTGAACTGAAAGAAGAACCTAAAATCTGGTCGTTGGAAGATTGTCTTCAGTATGGATTAAAGAACCATCCAAAGGTAGTAATGGCTGATAGTGATGTTAAATCAGCAGAAGCTTCCTTACTAAGTGCAAAGGGCGGTTTCGATCCAAGAATCAGTGCTAGCGCTAATTGGGGCAATAGCAAACAAAGAAAAACCTATAATGCTAAAAGAATAAACGACGATGGTACTATTTCCACTGTGGTTGAAGGTAAAAAGTCAGATTCACACAGCGAATCGGTATCTTTTTCTCAGAAGATTTATGATTTTGGACGTTCTTCTTTGCAGATTAAGCAGGCTAGAGAATCTCTGAAAGCTGCTAAAAAAAATAGAGAAACAGCCCTTATAGAACTTGCTTCTAATATTAAGACTATGTATTTCAAAGCCCAGCAGGCACAGTGTATGCTTCAGGTAAAGCTTGATACTCTTGCAGGCTACGAAAGACATTTGAATAAGGTAGAAAGCTTTGTAGAAGTAGGAACTCATGCCCCTTACGACATTACTAAGGCTCAGGTTGACGTTGCAAATGCCCGTGTTGATTTAATCAGTGCAAAGAATAACCTGAATCAGGCACTTGTAAACGTTGGTAATGCTATCGGTATTGAAGGTCCTATTCATATTGCTGCCTATGAAGTGCAGACTTTGCCAGAGCTTGATGAAAATGCCAAGGTTGAATTTGTAAAAATAGCTTTGGAAAGACCAGATGTTAAAGCTGCTGAATCTAATGTTAAATCTGCCAGATTTAGCGTTCGTGAAGCTAAGTGCTCTTTAAAGCCAACAATTAGCTCAAATGCCGGATATTCCTGGAACGGAACCTCAACTCCACAAAATAATGGTTGGAGCGTTGGCTTGGGTGTTTCATGGCAGATTTTTGATGGAAGAAGTACAAAAGCTTCTATCAATAGAGCGCAGAGCAGCTATGAAAGAAGCAAGGCTTCTTTAGATAATCTGAAGTTGAATATTGATAAAGAAGTTGAAAATGCTGTTAACGACATTGTTAGTGATGTTCAGCGCGTAAAAGCTTATGAATATGTTGTTCGTCAGGCAAGCGAAAGCTTGAATCTTGCTGAAGGTCGTTATGATGCCGGCTTAAGCTCTCCATTGGAAGTTACAGATGCCCGCGTAGATTATGAAAAAGCTGAAGGTAACTTTATTTCCGCTTATTTCGATTGTCTTATTGCTCAGACAACTCTAGACAGTATTCTTGGTAAAATGCCTCCGGAATATGGCCTCAATAAGGCTGTTGAAGAATTGCATGACAATGTAACTATTGAAGAGGATTTGGAAAAGAAATCAGATAAGCTTGATATTGAATTTGAAGCTGCAGAATAACGGAGATTAAATTAATGAAAAAATTTGTTGCTATATTGATTGCTATTTTTGTTGTAGTAGGCTTGATTGTATGGGCTGTTGTTGCTAAATCAGGTAAGAAACCGATTATGTTTACTACTGCCAGTATAACTAAGGGGGACATAGTTAACTCTATTTCATCTTCCGGTTCATTAGCAGCTCTTAATACTGTTGAAGTTGGTACTGAAGTCAGTGGTAAAATCACTAAGATTTATGTTGATTTCAATGATGAAGTAAAAGAAAATCAGCTTATTGCTGAAATAGATGACTCCACAGTAAAGACCCAGGTTCTTCAGGCAAAGGCCAATCTTGAAAGCGCAAAGGCCAGTCAGCTTGGTATTTATGCGTCATTAAAGAACCTTCAGGCTTCTATGATTACTGCAAAGTCAGATATTATTTCAAGTGAAGCAAATCTTAAAAAAGCTGAAATATCTCTTACAGACGCTGAACGCAATTATAAGAGAATAAAAGAACTTTATGACAGAAAGCTTATTGCAAAGTCTGAACTTGATTCTGCTGAAACCAGCCGCGATACAGCAAGAGCTTCATTAGAATCTTCCAAAGCAAGTCTTCAGAGTTCTAATGCAAAGATTCAGTCTATCAATGCTCAAATTGAAGGCCAGAATGCTGACCTTGAAAGCCAGAATGCACGTATTGCTATGAATGAAGCACAGCTTGCTCAGGCAGAAATTGATTTGGCCAGAACAAAGATTTATTCACCAATCAGTGGCGTTGTAATTACCAGAGACGTTGATGTCGGTCAGACCGTTCAGGCTAGTTATCAGGCTCCAAAGCTTTTTACAATCGCCCAGGATCTTCGCCTTATGCAGATTGATACTGCTGTTGACGAAACCGATATAGGCGTTGTTCAGAAGGGTCAGAAAGTTACTTTCACTGTTGACGCTTATAAGAATAAAACCTTCGAAGGCGTTGTTCACCAGGTCAGACTTTCACCAAATGAAAGCTCAAGCGTTGTTACATATTCTGTAATGGTTAATGTTAACAATCCAGAATTGCTTCTCAAGCCTGGTATGACCGCAAATGCAGAAATTCTTATCAGTGAAAAGAAAGATGTTCTCCGCATGCCGGCTAAGGCTATGTATGTTAAGACCAGCGAAGAAATGAAAGCTGAAATGAAGACAGCTCAGAAAAAGCTTACTGCTACTGGTTCTGTTCTTGTATGGGTTAAGCCTGATGATGCCGCAAAGCCATCTCTTAAAACTGTAGCAATGGGCTTCCAGAATTCTGACTTTGTTGAAGTTCTTGATAGCAGTGAAATTAAAGAAGGAGATAAGGTTGTTATTGGCGTAACAGGTATCCAGACTGGAACCCAGAAGAATGGTCGCAGTGGTCCTCCTCCAAGAATGTAACTTAGGAGAGACAATCATGGGATTACAAAAACCTAAGGAAGTTTTGCTGCAGGTCAAAGACCTGAAAAAGATTTATAAGATGGATGGGGTTTCCGTTCATGCTCTTAGAGGTGTTAATGTGGAATTCTATAAGCATGAATTCACCTCAATCATGGGTACTTCTGGTTCTGGTAAATCTACTTTGATGAATATTCTTGGTTGCTTAGACAAGCCAACCTCAGGTAATTACTACATTGAAGGGGAAGATGTTTCCAAGTTCACAAAGGACCAGTTGGCTCTTGTGCGTAATCGCAAGATTGGCTTTGTTTTTCAGGGTTTCAATCTACTTTCTAGAACAAGTGCCGTTGAAAATGTAGAATTACCAATGGTTTACGCTGGTGTTCCCGCCGCTGAAAGACGCAAAAGAGCTATGGCTGCTCTTGAATCTGTAGGTTTGAAAGGCAGAGAAAATCACCATTCGAACCAGCTTTCTGGTGGTCAGCAGCAACGTGTTGCAATCGCCAGAGCTATTTGTAACGATCCTTCTGTAATTCTTGCTGACGAACCGACTGGTAATCTTGACTCTTATTCAAGCATTGAAATTATGGGCATTTTCCAGAGATTGAACCGTGAAAAAGGTATTTCAATTGTTCTGATTACCCATGAACCCGATATTGCTGAATATACAGACAGAATGGTTAAAATCGTCGATGGCCAGATTGTTCAGGACGTTCGCAATAATAATGTTCTTATTGCTGCAGAAGAAATCAAGAAGCATAAGAAACCAGGCACAGAAGTTGTTGACGAGGAGGCTAACTAATGGGATTTCTAGGAATTATTAAATTAGCTTTTATAAGCCTCAATAGAAACAAGATGCGTTCTTTTCTTACTGCTCTCGGTATAATTATCGGTGTTGCGTCTGTTGTTGGCATGGTAGCTCTTGGGCAAGGCGCTTATAATTCTGTTCAGGAAAACATCTCTAAGATGGGCACTAACCTTATTATGGTTATGCCAGGTAGTTCAAACAGACGTGGTATGCATGGCGCAAGAGGCTCTATGACTACCCTGAAGCAGGAAGATGCTGAAGCTATTTTGCGAGACTGCGTTGCTGTTGGCATGGTTTCACCAATATGCAGAGGTTCTGGTCAGGCCGTTTTTGGAAATAATAACACCAATACAAGCTGTATGGGGGTTACCGAAGATTATCTCAAGATTGCTTCCAGAGAAATCAGTGACGGACGTTTCTTTAATCTTTCAGAAGTATCTAGCGGCGGTAAGGTTTGCGTTATAGGTGAAACAGTAGTTGAAAACCTTTTTGGTAATATTAATCCAATTGGTCAGACAATCAGATATGCAAAGATGCCTATGCAGGTTATCGGCGTTCTTAAAGCGCGCGGTGAAACCGGTATGGGAGGCGGTGACCAGGATGATATTATTCTGTTGCCTTTTTCTGTAGTTCAAAGGCGTATCTGTGGGATTAACTACTGTCATATGTTCAATGTTTCTGCTGCAACAGCAGATTCTGTAGACGCAGCAAAGGCAGAAATAGAAGAAGTTCTTCGAAGACGTCATAAGATTGCTGAAGATAAAGATCCGGATTTCAGAATTTCAACTCAGGATGACATTGCAGAAATGGCTGGTTCAACTCTTACCATTATTGCTCTGTTGCTTGGTGCCATTGCGTCTATTTCGCTTGTTGTTGGTGGTATCGGTGTAATGAATATTATGCTTGTATCGGTAACAGAAAGAACAAGAGAAATAGGTATCCGTATGGCTATCGGAGCCAAGACTTCAGATATTCTATGGCAGTTTCTGATTGAATCAGTTGTTCTTACATGTGCAGGTGGTCTGATTGGGATAATCTGTGGAGTAGGACTTGCTGAAATTATTGGTAAATTCACAGAATTTAAGCCAATGGTTTCAACATTATCAGTAGTAGTATCTGTAGCATTCTCTGCTTTTGTCGGTATATTCTTCGGTCTGTTCCCGGCCTGGAAGGCTTCGCAACTCGACCCAATAGAAGCATTCAGATATGAATAATAAAAAAGCCTCCTACCCGGAGGCTTTTTTATTAGGCCGCTTGGTGCTGTTTAAACATACTCTGTGCCTATTCTCTAATTAACAACTATTGGCAACGGATAACAGGATGAGGACGGATAAACAGCCAAACTTATTCTGCAACCAAATGTATCGTGCTAAGTAACTTATAGGAAAACAAAGATTTTCTAAGTGCCGAGGTTAAAAAATGGCCTGCTTATCTGACCTGAGCACTTATGCAAGGCACAAACATTCGCAGGTAAAGCAAAAACGACCTAAGACCTAACAATAAACCGCCTGTTTAGCGAAGCGTATAGTAACTATAGGCGTAGCCTCATTCATATTCGGCGAAGCCGATTCATTCACAGCCGCAGGCTCATTCATTCTCCTTTGGCCTGCTCCATCCGTTAGTATCCTGTTATCCGTTGCAATAACTCCTGCCGACTTCCGCAGAGCAGCGAGTGGGTTAAAGCAGCAGTGAACCATAACAAATAATTATGCATTATGAATTATGCATTATGAATTATGCATTATGAATTATGCATTGTGAATTGTGAATTGTGAATTGTGAATTGTGAATTGAGGATTGAGAATGGAGAACGAATTGTTTTAGCTGCTTAATCTACTTCTCTGCAAAGAACCGAAACTTGGCAAAAATTAACTAAAAACAGTAGTAAACACAAATAATTCTCAATTTTCCATTTTCAATTCTCCATTAGGGAATAGCACCAACCTGGTTAAAGCAGCAGAAACCAAAACAATCCCCTCCCTAGCCACGAAGTGGCGCCCTCCCTAGCGTTAGCGCCCTCCTAGGCGCAGC
>JAZUDR010000122.1:0-36081 GCA_045639725.1 Candidatus Avigastranaerophilus sp.
AATCATTGAAGGTTCTGATTCTTCATCTAAGCAAGAAATCGTAGAAGAACATATAATCGAAGAGATTGAAGAAGATGACGATTCAGAAGAGGAAATCGTTGAAGAAATAGTTGAAGAAGAAGGTTCGGAAGAAATAGAAGATAAAGGAACTTCAGAAATTTCTGAGGAATCACTCTTAAAGGAATAGTAAAATAAGTAGTTTAATTAGAAAACTCAGAATAAATAGCTGGGGATTCTGAAGCTACTTCCGGCCAAAAATAAAGAAGTAGATTCTTGTTACCGCTTTTTCTCTTAAAGCCACCCAACTTCCCTGCATGTGAACCTTTGTTAACAACAGCGTCTAAGGCTTCTTTACCAGAATACCCCTTAGTGCGAAGATACTTACCAATTATAGCCCCTGTTCTATCACAGCCCCACATGCAATGAACATAGCTGCCAGAAGCGATTGCAGCCATGAGATATTCAGTTTGTTCCGGTGTCGGAAGCTGTTCTGCATTCATTCTCATTTTTATGAGTTCCATTCCTTCTTGTTTACAAAGAGCTTCTAATCTTGGAGTTAAAGCATCTTTAAAAGGAACGTGCAAAAGCATTAAGGAATTCACACCTATACTCTTCAAATATTTAAGGTATTCCCCAACCTTTTCATCTGAATTATTCTTAGAAACAGGATTAAACAAGCTTCCACCAGCAGTGAGGCAATTATCAATTATTCTAAAATTGTATGGATATTTACCACTGCCGTTAACGTCATCAAATTTTTCGCAAATAGATTGTTCTGCATATAATGCGAAATTAAAAATCAGCAGACTAAAAACAAGACAAAGACGACCCAAAATGCTTTTGAATCGTCTTTGTTGGATTATCATAGTAAATATAGACTATTATTCAGGAATATTAAGAGTCATACCAACCTTGAGATGTTTTGGGTTAGTAATGCCATTAGCTTCAGCAATCTTCTTCCATGCAGTAGTAGTACCAAGAACCTTGGAACTGATCTTGCCAAGAGTATCGCCAGACTGAACAACATAAGTCTTCATTTTATTAGCAGTGCTGGTAGAAACCTGACCAACAGTATCATCAATCTTATTATTAACTTCTTCAACAACTTCGACAACAACATCGTCTTCGTCTTCGCTATCATTATCAATAGCAGTAATAATATTGGATTCATCAACAACTTCCTGAGTAGCTTCTGAAGCTGTTTCAAGAGTTGGTTCTACGTATGGTTCTGGTTCTGCAGTAGCTTCAGTAGAAGCAGTTTCTGTAGTTGCAGCTACGGCTTCTTCAAGAACTCTATAGTTTCTTACCTGCAAAGCGCCTGTAGGATACTTATCAGAAGGCTTATAAACATTACCGAATACTCTAATCTTAGCATCAGTTCCGCATTCGCCAACTTTAGCAGCCTTATTACCAACGAGAAGAAGCAACTGACCGTCAAGAGTCTTGAAAATTACCTGATCTTTTATAGAATCAACATTACCAGTAACGGTAGTAGAACTAAGTTTATCAGATTTATTAAACCAAGTCTTAGGATTATACCAAGCAGAATCTGCAGCCAAAAGGCTGACTGGCATAGCTAACAAAGCTGAAACAGCAATAACTTTAATCTGGTTTCTCATTAAAGAAAAGCCCCCTTAAATTTTTATTATATGATTGCAATTTATATCTTTCTTAAATCAATTTCAAGGGGGTACGAAAAGTTTTTTTGATTATATCAGCGTTTTACTTATTTAAAATTGTTGGAATATTGAATTTGAAGCTATTAATTATTCTCTTGAGAATAGGCGTATATTCTTCAATATGCTCAGTATAGGTCTGAAACTTTATATATCCGGCACAATCCTCATTAAAAATAAAGAAATCTTCAATAGTAAATTTATAACCGCTATTTTTAAGCAACCATTTTACTGAATAGGTTGAGTCTCTAAACGAGCATATATTTGGACCATTAACAGAAACAAGTTCAACGTTATCAATACTTTCAAAGCTTCTGGTTTTTTCGTTAATGATTTCTTTTATAATATCTAATTGATTGCCAGAATAAGCAGCCGCTGTGCATGTAATATATTCATTTACACAGCCATCAAAACTAATTTCCTCGGAATTATCTTTTTTCAAATCCTTTCTTATCCATTTTTGTGGCATTTCAACAGAAAACAATTTGTTTGGAGATTCACAAACTTGAAAATCCTTTATTTTTGCAGGATAAAAAGCGTTATTCTTCCAATCACCAAAGTAACCAATAAAAGCGCCAATTACAATAGCAATACAAAAAACAACAGATAAGGCCTGATATACTATCTGAAGTTTTTTGAATTTTATAGCCGGCAAATATAATAAAGCGCAGCATAAACCAGCAACAATACCACCTAAGTGGCAGAAATTATCAATACGACCATTCTCTATTATTCCAAAAGCAATATTTATAATGATAATAAATATCAAAGTTGACAAAGAAACCTGGTTAGAAACTCCTCGACTTATTCTGGTTTTCATCATACAGAATACAAATGCAGCTCCCAAAAGCCCCATAACTCCGCCTGAAGCACCAATCGACAATGCTGTTCCATGCCAGACAGAAAAGAGTCCGCCTACAATCCCAGAAACAAAGAAAGTAGCGATAAAATATTGCCATCCTGCAATAGTTTCAACCACCACGCCAAAATAGCGTAAGGCTATAAGATTCATAATAAGATGAGTCCATCCGCTATGAATGAACATATAGGTGAACAATCTATAATAATCTCCATCATCAAAGAACGCAAAACCATTAGCCCCCATCTTTACTACTTCAACATTGTCATTCACATTGCAAACCACAAGCCAGATAGTCGACAACACAAGAATAATAAAGGAAAGTATGTTATTTACCTTATTAACTGGAGGTATTTCAACATTTTCATTCTTCTTTGCATTAATGAAATCACAAAGCTTAGCACTTTCTGCATCATGTATTTTTCTAAGTTTAGGCAGAACATGCTGATCAAAAAACTCTTTATTATCAAGCATTCCATGGAGACGTTTAGACATAAATTCCCGCCAAATGTCTCTTTCATCAGGAAGTTTATCTATAACATCCTGCATCTGCTTCACGCCACTAATGTAATCGCCGGAATAAAACCAACACACACCACGCCAGAAGTTTCTAAGCTCAGAAGGCAAGCCCTCATCAAGTTTTACACTTTCATCGTTCAGTAAGGCATCATACTCCTGCGTCCATCCCATAAAAGCGTAAAAGACAAATCTGTTTACAATAGCATTCGCTATTTTTTTGTCACTGAGTTCATCTTCATATACCTTGTCTTCAAGAGCATATTGAGCCTGAACAGCCTCATCATATCTTGTAGTTTCCAAATAGCCCCTGACAAGATAAAGCAGTTCTTCAAAAGATTGTTTTGAAAAATCTTCATTGGGAATTTTCAAATCCATAACAAGGTCAGAAAAGTCTCGCTTGTTGAAGTGAATCATACCCAAAAACATTCTGGTCATACTATCATAAGGTTCACCGATACCAAGAAGTCCCCTAAGCTTTTCAAGCATTTTTTCAGGCTGCTCGTAATATTCATCAGCAATTTCAGCCATTTCCTGCAAATGAGAATTAGGATAACTCCAAGCCAAAGAAGCTTTTAGCTTAGCCAAGGATGCTATTTCATTATAGCAATTATCTTCAATCAATCTATCGATTTGTCCCTGAATAATAAAAGGTATAAATACAATCAGCAGTATGCCAATCAAAGCAATAAGAAAAACCCAACCGATTGCAAGGCCTTTTAAAGTCAGATAAATAGTAAGTATTAGCAGAAAAATAAGTTCTGCAATATAATTAGAATAATGCTTAAACCCTTGAATAAATAAAGAAAAAATCAGGTAAGCAATATTTGCTTCTATTATATAAACCAGAATAGTAAAAATTTCTTCCATATTACAATTTATTCTTTATCAGCTTTATCATTAACTACTACTAATTCAATACCAGATTTATCATCTTTCATTTTTATTTTTCCAGAAACGACAGAACCGTCTTCTAATGTAAAGCCTTTAATAGTCCTTGTAGTTTTTCCTTCAATAAGGGCCTTAATGGCAGCCTCAGACAATTTTTTCCCATGAAATTCTTTCCAAACAACGTAGTGACAGCCTTCTTTGAACCTATTGCAACCGTAGCCACGTTGTCCTTCAATAATTCCACCTTTGCCACAAGCAGGACATGTAGCAATAACTTCTCTCGAAACAGGCTTTGCACTAACCTGTGCTTGTTTCTTTACTGCGGCACTGCCTGTAGTTTTTTCGGTATCCCCTTCAGACGCCTGATTAGGATACTTTCGGCCTCCATAGGTTTTACTTATGGTAACAGCCAAATCTCTTAATTCATTAGAGGATTTTATTTTACCAACAATCTGAGTTACAAACTCAGAAATACCATTCATAAAATCTTCATCATTGTCTTTACCATGAGCAATATCAGCCAATCTTTTTTCCCATTGTCCAGTTAACTCTGGGCTGATAATTTCTGGTTCTGCATGATGAATTATATTGATTCCTTTTTCGGTAGGAACCAACTTTTTCTTATCGCGATACATATAACCCACTTTTATGAGTTTTTCGATTATTTCAGCTCTTGTTGCAGGTGTTCCCAGACCACCGTCTTTCATAGCATCGCGAAGTTCTTCGTCTTCCACCATCTTACCGGCGGTTTCCATGGATTGCAAAAGAGTTGCTTCCGTATAAGCAGCCGGTGGTTTAGTTTTCTTTGTAAGAAGATTAGAATTTATTGTATTTCTTTCATCACCCTTCTTAACATCTGGAAGAGCCTGAATACTTTCATCATCATCCTCGGCATTTGAATCAGACGATTTTTCCGTATTTGCGGCAGGAGTCTGACGTTTAGGATATAATTCACGCCAACCTTCATCAATAACAACTTTGCCAGTTGCCTTAAAACTGTCATCACCGATTTTTGCAACTATTGTCGTAGACATATATTGATGATCCGGATAGAAAACAGCTAGAAATCGTCTTACTACTAAGTCATATATTTTCTTTTCAGCACTGCTCCAGCCAGCCATATCGGTAACACGCTTTTCTGTAGGGATTACAGCATGGTGGTCAGAGACCTTCGAGTTATTAAATATACGTTTGTCCTTCTTAGGGCGGTTAGTTCTCAAATAACCAAGATAACCTGCATAATCCACAGGCAGACAAGCCATTCTTTTTTCGATAGTCGGGAAAATATCATCAGAAAGATATCTACTATCTGTTCTTGGGTAAGTAACAACCTTTCTTTTTTCATATAATCCCTGAAGTGTAGCCAGCGTATCAGCTGCAGTCATTGAGTATCTTGAGTTAGCGTCTCTCTGAAGAGTTGTTAAATCATATAATGACGGCGGAGACTGTTTTTTGGCAGTCTTTTTAACACTGTTTATAACAGCCTTTTTGCCTTTTATGCTCTCAGCAAGTTCTGTTGCCTTTTCCAAGCTATCAATTCTTGTTGGATATTCTTCTGCCTTTGGATTAAACCATTGTGCGGTAAAATCATCTAATACAGCTTCAACTTCCCAATAATCCTTTGGAACAAAATTAGTAATTTCCAGATGGCGATTAACAACCATAGCAAGAGTTGGAGTCTGAACACGGCCTAGAGTAAACATTGTATTAAGCTTTTTTGTGTATGCCCTTGTAAAATTCATACCAACAAGCCAGTCAGCTCTACTTCTGCTAATAGCTGCTTTTGCCAGATTATCATATTGTTCGCTTGGACGCAGGTCTTCAAAACCACTCTTTATTGCTTCATCAGTCATACTGGAAATCCAAAGCCTCTTAAAAGGCTTTTTACATCCACACTGCTGATATACAAGTCTAAAAATAAGTTCCCCTTCTCTTCCGGCGTCTGCGGCATTAATAAGCATATCTACATCGTTACGGTTGAAAAGTTCGGCAACATTATCAAACTGCTCTTTGGAAGCAGGCAAAACCACACACTTCCAATCCTTAGGGAGCATTGGAAGAATGCTCATGCTCCAGTTTTTCCAGCCTGGATTCTGAACTTCCGGATGTCCAAGTGCAACAAGGTGACCAAAGCCCCAGGTAACGATGTAATCCTTACCTTCCAGACAGCCTTTTCCACGATTATTAGCACCAAGTATACGTGCTATGTCTTTACCGACAGATGGTTTTTCTGCAAATACCAAAGTTTTCATGAGAATATCCTACCCCAACTTCTTTTTAAAGCCAACAAAAAATTATTTAAACACTAAAATGTATTTTTCCGATTAAAAATATGATATATTTGTCAAATATTCTCAACATAGGAAAAATTTACTTTTTAGATATCAACCTTAAGACAGGAGTTTAGTTTTATGGCTCTATACACCTATAAAGCGAAGAACTGGGATGGTAAAATAGTCTCAGCAGAAATGGAATGCGAAAGCAAAGAAGTCTGTATCGCCAAATTGCGTGAAAAAGGCTATTTCGTAATCAATATTGCTGAAAAGAAAGGTTCTGGCGGTCCATCATTTGCCCTTTTTGAAAAGGGTGTATCTTCACAGGAAGTCAGTATCTTTGCACGACAATTTGCTACAATGATCGGTTCTGGCGTTCCGTTGGTAAGATGTCTTACAATTCTTCAGTCTCAGGCTGAAAATCCAACCTTCAAAAAGATTATTGCCCAAATCAGAACAGACGTTGAAGGCGGTGCAACATTCTCCAAGGCTCTTGAAAAGCATCCAAAAGTTTTTACTAACCTTTTCTGTTCACTTGTAAAAGCAGGTGAAATCGGTGGTATTCTTGATACAATTCTTGAAAGACTTGCAGAATATCTTGAAAGTTCTGAAGCTCTTAAAGCAAAAATCAAGGGCGCAATGACTTACCCAGTAGTTGTATTCGCAATCGCAGGTTTGGTTGTTGTAGCATTGGTTATGTTCGTTTTGCCTCAGTTTAAGGAAATCTTCCTGGGCATGAACATTGAACTTCCAATGGCCACTCAGATATTGCTTGCAGTATCCGACTTCATGGTTAGCTGGTGGTTCATCGTTATTCCTGCTCTTGTTCTTGTTCCGTTGCTCATTGTCAACTTCTTCAAAACCAAAACAGGAAAGAGAATATGGGATACCAACATTCTTAAGGTTCCAAATCTTGGTATGATGATGAGAAAGGTTGCTGTTGCAAAGTTCACAAGAACTCTTGGTACTTTGATTTCTTCAGGTGTTCCGATTCTTCAGGCTCTTGAAGTTACTTCCCAGACTGCAGGTAACATCGTTATCGCAGAAGCAGTTGATAAGACCCGTATCTCCATTAGAGAAGGTGAATCTATTGCAGACCCGCTTAAGAGTTCAGGCGTTTTCCCGCCAATGGTTGTTCAGATGATTGCCGTAGGTGAAGAAACAGGTGAACTCGACAAGATGTTAACAAAGATTGCAGACTTCTATGATACAGAAGTTGATACAGCAGTTAAAGGCTTGACATCAGTAATCGAACCTCTCGTTATCGTAGTACTCGGTATCGTAATCGGGGGTATCGTTATGGCAGTATTCATGCCAATGCTCAAGTTGGTTAACGTTAACTAATAGTTCTAGAAGCGAAAAGCAGGCCGAAAGGCCTGCTTTTTTTATATCTGAAAACAAAACTGATTTTGAGCATTAAAAAAGCCGTCACATAAGTGACGGCTTTTTAGTATCGGGGCGACTGGACTTGAACCAGCGACCACTTGAACCCCATTCAAGTACGCTACCCAACTGCGCTACGCCCCGTAAGCTAGATTTAATAATCATCGCTCTTAGGTTAAGTATAGTATCAGATAATTAATCAATAATCAAGTTATTTATTTTAGACAACACAAATCAATCAGTAATCAAAATCTAATATACCATTTGGGGAATGATGCACTAGATTATATTTGTTTTAAAGGTTGTTTATCGTTTATATATCCAATCACAATACCAGTCAAAAAAAACAAAGTAGGCATATAGTGTATGATCACTCTTGGCAATGACATTTCTAAATGCCACAATACATCGTAAGGGCTTATAATATAAGCACTCCCATAAATCAAATAACAAAACATAGGAATCCCAAAAAGCTGCAAAACAATACGTGGTGTCTTTCTTCTTCCGACGACGCACACCACAATAGGACAAATAATCAACCAAAAAGCTATTGGAAGAATATTATGAAAACAATAGCCTAAGATGTTAATATATAATTCAATATCAAGAAAATTATCAATATTCGTTAAAGCACTCTTCATCAAATCGTTTGAGGCAAAAGATATATATTTAACAGAAAACGAAGCTAATAACGCAGGAATTATTGGCAATACCAATCCCCAAATGTTTTTATATGTAATTCGTTGAATATTTAACAGTATAAAAACGATTCCACATATAAAGAAGGGTATACCTTCGTTTTTTATCCACAAACAACTACTTAAATAAATTAAAGCTAATACAGGAGCATCCTTGCCATCTCTTTTTCCCCATTTTAATAATTGATAAAAAGCAATTAAGGCAAAAATCACAAGAAGAATATCTGCTGATTCTTTAGAACCTTGCAGAGCTAAGTTCCCAGTCAAACTCATCAAAGCAATACCACAAAGACCATAAAAAGAATTAATGGCTTTTTTCAGATAAATATAAAGAAGAATGAAACAACTAATAGTGAAAAAGAGGCTATACACTCCTGGTATCAACCAAAAGCCACTATTAGAGAAAACAAACCCTCTTGCAACAATACAACTCAAAGCCAACGGATAATCTCTATGGGCTGAATCAAAAACATTATCAAACATTCTCAGCCACATTCCTTCATTGCCATTAGCCAAAAATGATGCTTTAATATTCCACATAGCTACGGCATCCCAGTTTCCCCAAGGATAAAGTTTCAGACGCCCCAAAACCAAAACAGCTATCAAAATTATAATTACTACAGCAATATAATCATCAATTAAGCTATTCTTATTATTCTCTTTGCATACATCTTTTTTGCCTTTTCTGGCATGACGACAGGAGATGCACCAAATAATCATTCCAAGCAATAACTCAAACGCCGGATATAATCCATTCTGTCCATTACAAATTACAGTATATAGCCAAAACAGAATACTTGTAATCACTAAACCGAGATACATACCATTACACACGCGAATAATTGTATCTTCATTTTTATCCCAATAGTTATAGACAGTTATCCCAATCAATAACGCATTCAATATAGAAAGAATTATTCCGTTAATTATCATTTTGATTTTCTCATTAAAGCGATGTATCTATTTTCAAAAAGATAAACTATCTCATAACCAGTCTTTCGAATAAATGCTTTCATCATATATGGGTTATGGCAAATACAAATCATATTTTTATGTAATACATTATTTTCTAATAAAACAGGCACAGCCATGAACTGAGACAACACCCATGCATAATCATCTTCATAAGCATAAATAATCCTCTTTGAATCTAGATTAACCCAGCTAATATATTCAGTAGATTCAGAAACAAAGCTTTTCAGATAACTCAAATCCCGAACCCCTATAATATCGGAATCTATATCAATGGACCAAATTTTGTATGTTCTAAAAAGTAACAAGAAGATACAGAGAAGAACCAAAGTATAATATGATATTTTCCTATTTTTTTCTAAACTAGTATAGTGCATATTTTAATATTTATCATATTTTAATCTTGATTTCAAACGAGCACAATAATCGTCTACGCCTTTCAGAAACTTATATATTGCAATAACGAATGTGTATAAGACTGTCACAACAGTTTTGTGGGAAAACTATGTCAGAAAAGCAGAATTCCTTCATCATAATACAACATGTAATTCACGTATTTGATTCATATAATTTATAACAGACACAAAATTTCTTGACTTTAATGGGGTAATGAAGCATAAAATTTTAGTTGAAAATATTTTAGACAAAGTTGGAGGAAAGAAATGAACTGTTCTATCGACAATCAGATTAAATCTGGAAAAAAGCTTACAGAAACCACTGAATGGCAAGCTCTACAAAAGCATTATGAAGAAATAAAAGACGTTCAGATGCGTGATATGTTTGCCTCAGATGCAAATAGATTTGAAAAATTCAGCATCAGCCTTGAAGATATGCTCTTAGACTATTCTAAGCATAGAATCAACGAAAAAACCATGAAGCTTTTGATTGATCTGGCTAAGGCATCTGGAGTTGAAGAAGCAGCAAAAAAGATGTTCTCCGGTGAAAAAATCAACTGGACAGAAGGTAGAGCTGTTCTCCATTCTGCACTCCGCAATAGAAGCAACACCCCGGTATATGTTGACGGCAAAGATGTAATGCCTGATGTAAATGAAGTTCTCGCTAAAATGAAGGATTTTAGCAACAAAGTACGTTCTGGCGAATGGAAGGGCTTCACCGGCAAAAAGATCAAAGCCGTAGTAAATATCGGTATTGGTGGTTCTGATTTGGGTCCAGTCATGATTACAGAAGCTTTGAAGCATTATGCTGATGGTCCAGATGTCTATTTCGTATCAAATGTTGACGGAACAGACTTTGTCGAAAAAACCAAAAGACTTGATCCTGAAGAAACTCTCTTTATCGTTGCTTCCAAAACCTTTACAACTCAGGAAACAATGACCAATGCTCTTACAGCTAGAGAATGGCTGCTCAAGAAACTTGGAGACCAGAAAGCTGTTGCAAAGCACTTCGTAGCACTTTCTACAAACAAAGAAGAAGTTGAAAAATTCGGTATTGATACAGCTAATATGTTCGCATTCTGGAACTGGGTTGGCGGCCGCTATTCTTCATGGTCAGCAATAGGTCTCTCTATAGCCATTTCAATTGGTTTTGACAGATTTGAAGAACTTCTTGCCGGTGCTCATGCACTTGACAAGCATTTCCAGACTGCTCCATTAGACAAGAATCTCCCCGTTATTATGGCTATGCTTGGTGTATGGTATAACAATTTCTTCAACGCAGCAAGCGTTGCAATTCTTCCATACGACCAGTATCTTCATAGATTTGCTGCTTATTTCCAGCAGGGTGACATGGAAAGCAATGGTAAATATATTGACCGCGATGGTAATAAGATTGAGTATCAGACTGGTCCAATTATCTGGGGTGAACCAGGAACTAACGGTCAGCATGCTTTCTATCAGTTAATCCATCAGGGAACTAAGCTAATACCTGCAGATTTCATCGGCTTTGTAAACAGCCATAATAAAGTTGGTGATCATCATGTAAAACTGATGGCCAACTTCTTTGCACAGACCGAAGCTCTAATGAAAGGCAAGAACGAAGAAGAAGTAAAAGCCGACTTTGCAAAAGATGGAATTACAGGTGAAAAAGCAGAAATGCTTCTTCCACACAAGGTATTCAAAGGCAACCGCCCAACAACATCAATCCTTATCAACAAGCTGACTCCTTACAATCTTGGTATGCTTGTAGCTCTTTATGAAATGAAGATATTCGTTCAGGGTATCGTATGGAGAGTAAATAGCTTCGACCAGTGGGGTGTTGAACTTGGTAAAGTATTGGCCAAGAAGATTCTAAAAGAAGAAAACGAACTTATTGCAGGTAATAAAGTAGACCTTAATCACCACGATAGTTCAACATCAGGTCTTCTCAAACACTTTGCAGCTCACGTTGAATAAGCAGTCTGAATACTCAGACAGCGGAGGGTAGTCCTTAGACGGCCTCTAAAAAGTAAGCTTGCGTAAAATCCTAAAATAAGGTATGATTAGGTAGATAAATAATAAAGGTAGGTAATTAATATGGTTAACAATGATGTATCACGTTATCAATATAATCCATCCTATCAACGTGACGTATCTCAGGCCCAGCGCGTTCAGCCTCAGCAAAGATCTGAAGAATCTGCTGAAACCCGTAGAGCTGACGCTATAGAAAATCGTCCTCAATCAAGCAATATGTCTTTTAATCTTGGTCACAACATAGACACATATGCTTAATAAAGGCGTGTAATCGAATAAAAAAAACGAAGACTTTATAAAGTCTTCGTTTTTTTTATTACAAATAAATTGCACTATTCATATTATTTTGGTAGATTTTTTAGTTAGTGTATTCTGATGTAATTTTTACATCCAGAAAATAGGAGATTCCATAATGGAACAAATAGACAAAATAGCAAAGGAAGTAATGTTAAAGATGAAATCTGACACAAAAAAAACCGCTCTCACTTCAAAAGAACTGGCAAGATTTATTGACCACACTCTGTTGAAACCAGAAGCAACTCCAGACCAGATCACAAAGCTTTGCAACGAAGCTAAGGAACATAGTTTTGCATCTGTATGCGTAAACCCAACAAATGTTGCTTTGGCCGCCAAGCTTCTTGAAGGCAGCATCGTAAAAGTATGTACTGTAATCGGTTTCCCTCTGGGTGCCAATACTTCTTTTGTTAAAGCAGCTGAAACCCGTGATGCCATTGCAAACGGCGCTGATGAAATAGACATGGTTATCAATGTTGGCGCTCTCAAAGCCAAGAATTATGACCAGGTAGAAAAAGATATCGCAGCAGTAGTAGAAGCAGCTAATGGTAACCTTGTAAAGGTTATTATTGAAACCTGTCTCCTCACTGACGACGAAAAGGTTAAAGCCTGCGAATTGTCTAAAAAAGCTGGCGCTGACTTCGTAAAGACCTCTACTGGTTTTAACAAGAGCGGTGCTACTCCAGAAGACATCGCTTTAATGCGCAAGACCGTAGGCCCAAAGATGGGTGTTAAGGCTAGTGGCGGAGTTCGTGATACAGCAGCAGCTCTCGCAATGATTGAAAACGGTGCAACAAGAATTGGTGCAAGTGCATCTATCGCAATCATAGAAGGCGTAAAATAATAATTAGATAATAAAACGACCGAGGTGAGAATCTCGGTCGTTTTATTTTTAGTTAAAATGTTTAATAATAAAAATTATTCTTCTAGGCTTGTTAAAACTTCTGTTTTTTCTACTGACTCTTCATTTATCAATTCTTCTTCAAGTTCCTGAGTTTCTTCTGTTTCTTCAGAATCTTCTTCAGGTGACAGTTCTGGTTCATTCAATTCGTCATTTGAATTAAGCCAGGCTTCTTCTTCGGGGTCCAAATAATCTTCATCATCAATGTCTTCAAGATTTTCAGTATCATTTTTATCTGAAATATCTTCTTTAGATTTTGAATCATCTTTTTTCTTAGTATGTTTGGTAGACACATCAGTGCCAACAATACCGTAAGCAATTTCCTGACCGACTTCTCCTAATGAATTAAAACTAGAAGGTTCTTTACCCCAGAAAGCTTCGAGTCTAGGTTTAAAAACTGCTTTTCCAAACATGGGCACATGAACCTGCTGACCAGATTTTAGCTCAAAAATATTTCTAGCAATATCTTTAATCCAAACGGTGCCGTTATCCTTTAAAGCAAAAAAGGTTCCATTATCAGGGGTAGCTTCAATCAAGAAATGACCGCTATAATAACCAGCATTACAATTATGAGCAACTATACTGATTGAACTGGTTGCAGTATTATCAGGCGAAAATTCGAATCTACCAGTCAATGGAATAAATGCTCCCTTAGAGATTTTAAAGGTTACACCCGGGTAAAGATTTATTCTATGCCCAGCAATAATAGCAGAGGTAGAAGAAGCATTTTCAATATCAGGAATACAAACTATTACATTATCTGGAAGTTTATCGAAAGTATCTTTTATGTAACGGCTGCTACCAGAGAGCCTAATCATGTGTTCCCCTTCTAAGGTAATAGGCAAAGAAGCAGCCTGCATATTGCCAGTAGAAGACAATAAGACTGCAGACAACAAGACAATTTTAAAATCTAATAATTTCATCTTTTATTTTTTATTTTTATCCAAAACTTTTTCGATAATGAATTGCTGCATAGCTCTGGTTAACGAAGCAATTTCATCTCTTATGGACAGAATTTCGTAATATACCATGGTAATCATAAGAATCAGCCCGATAAAAGACAAACCGTTCCTATGTCCAGGAATCAATTTTGCTTTATAGATATATACAAAAACGATAAGAGCAAAAAGCAGAACTATGATTTTTCTAAATTTCTGTTTTCTTATAGTATTTGGACTAAAGAACAATTCACGCCATTTTTTCGATTCAGGCATACTCCCTTCAATAACCCACAGATGGTCACGGATAATAAGTATTTCGATATAAGCAGCAACAATAGAAAGCATCGTACCGAAATATGCAAGTGTACCTCTATTGGACGCCTCAACATGAAAATATGCATAACTAAAAATGGCTAATGCAAAACAAATAATAAAGGTCTTACTCAAAATCTGTTTTTCTTTTAACCATACCCAGATTTTGTTAGCAATCCCTTTTGGTTCGACATTTTTAGAAGACTCTTCAATCTTTGTTTTCTGAAAATTTTCTTTAATAGCACTTTCTTCTATTGAGGGAAGAGTAGACGAAACAAGTATTGATTCCTTTTGTTTAATATTTTGTTTATTATTTTGGTTCTTGTTTTTCTTCTTTTTGCTCATGATTATCCCTCAAATGCATCTTTCACTAATTCAGGTTTACTTTCAAAGACAGCCAAGATTTCAGCATCCAATCGGAATGGTTCAGCTTCCATGCCAGAAATTGAATATACTTTTTCAACCTGAATATCAAATCCCATTCTAAAAGCTTTTAAAAGCTTCATTGACTGTTCCAGTGAAGATTTCTGAGTTCTATAAAGAATAAACCTATCGATAATATGTTGAAAATCATTTGGAGTTAGTGCAATGGTGCTTAAATTGCTAGCTAGCTTTTCCTGATCTTCGTCAGCTCGATATATTTTATAAAATCTGAGACATTCCTCCATTCTTGAAGTGTCCACAGGACGTCTGCATTGTGCGATCTGAAGTCCAACATACACTCCAATCGCAGTCAACAAACAAAAAGCAATAAATTTAAATAATTTCTTCATATGAATGCCTCGTTTGAATATTATAGCATAAAGGCAACACTTTTTAAATGTAAAAAGCCTATAAAAATAGCATTTTTAGTAAAATTCAAACGAAACAAATATCTAGATACTATCTTTCAAACAAGAATTAGTAAAATACTTGCAAACAATTTGTCACTGTGCTATCCTTTTGCGGATAAAGGTGTACATCACCAACTTTTTTTATTTTCATACGGAGGAACCGAATGACTCAATACGTATACACTTTCGGAGCCGGCGAAGCTCAGGGCAATGCCAATATGAGAAACCTTCTCGGCGGTAAAGGTGCTAACCTTGCTGAAATGAACAAAGTAGGTATTCCTGTTCCGGCAGGTTTTACCATCACCACAGAAATGTGTGATGTTTATTACAAAGGCAATTGTAAGTATCCAAAGCAGCTCAACGATGAAGTTGAAGCAGGCCTTAAGCACATTGAAAAAATCATGGGCAAGAAATTTGGCGACAAGAAGAACCCACTTTTGGTTTCTGTTCGTTCTGGCGCTAGAGCTTCTATGCCAGGCATGATGGACACAGTTCTCAACCTCGGTCTCAATGATGAAACCGTACAGGGCATCATCAAAGCTACAGGCAACGAACGTTTTGGTTGGGACTCTTATCGTCGCTTCGTTCACATGTATGGTGACGTTGTTCTCGGTATGAAACCAGAAAACAAGCTTGAAAAAGACCCATTTGAATCAGTAATGGAAAAGATCAAAGTAAAAAATGGTCTCAAAGCTGATGCAAAAGACAATGAAATGAGTGCAAAGGTTCTCAAAGAACTTACTGCAGCATACAAGAAGCTCATTAAAGACCGCTTGGGCAAAGAATTCCCAACTGATCCAAAGGAACAGCTTTGGGGTGCTATCAATGCAGTATTTGGTTCTTGGATGAGCGAACGTGCTATCATCTACCGCAAAAAAGAAGGAATCCCGGATGAATGGGGTACTGCAGTAAACGTTCAGTCTATGGTTTACGGTAACATGGGTAATGACTGTGCAACAGGCGTTGCTTTTACTAGAAACCCAGCTGACGGTGATGCTCACTTCTACGGCGAATATCTCATCAACGCTCAGGGTGAAGACGTTGTTGCAGGTATCAGAACTCCTCAGCAGATTACTAAGGCCGGTTCTCAGAAATGGGCTAAGGAAAATGGCATTAAGGAAGCTGACCGCAAGAAAGAATATCCATCTCTCGAAGAATCAATGCCAAAGGTATATCAGCAGCTTGTTGATGTATACCAGAAGCTTGAAGCTCATTACAAAGATATGCAGGATATGGAATTCACAATTCAGGGCGGTAAGCTTTGGATGCTCCAGACCAGAAATGGTAAGAGAACTGCTCCAGCAGCTGTAAAGATGGCTGTTGATATGGTAAAAGAAGGCCTCATTACTAAGGAAATGGCAGTAATGAGAATTGAACCAAAGAGCCTTGATCAGCTTCTCCACCCAATCTTCGACCCAAAGGCCAAGAAGGTTGTTCTTACTAAGGGTCTTGCCGCTTCTCCAGGAGCTGGCTGTGGTCGTATCGTTTTCAACGCTGAAGACGCAGGCGAATGGAAAGCCAAGGGCGAAAAGGTTATCCTTGTTCGTATTGAAACTTCTCCAGAAGACGTTGCTGGTATGGATGCCGCAGAAGGTATTCTCACTCAGCGCGGTGGTATGACTTCTCACGCAGCAGTTGTTGCTCGTGGTTGGGGTAAGTGCTGTGTATCTGGCTGCTCTGACATCGAAATCGATTATAAGAAAGCCACCCTTAAGATTGGTAAGACCGTAATGAAGCAGGGCGATTGGCTGAGCTTGAACGGTTCTACCGGTGAAGTAATGGAAGGCAAAGTTCCAACAGTTGAACCAAGTCTTGCTGGTGACTTCGGTCAGATTATGCAGTGGGCTGACGAAATTCGCGCTATCGACGTTCGCACCAATGCAGATTCTCCAAAGGATGCTAAGATTGCACGTAAGTTCGGTGCTCAGGGTATTGGTCTCTGCAGAACTGAACATATGTTCTTCGAAGGCGAAAGAATTAAATATATCCGCGAAATGATTCTTGCTGATGACGTAGCAGGCCGCAAGAAAGCTCTTGAAAAACTTCTGAAGTTCCAGACTGAAGACTTCGAAGGTATTTTCGAAGCTATGGACGGTTACCCAGTAACAATCAGAACTCTGGACCCACCACTGCATGAATTTGCACCAGTAACTCCAGAACAGCAGGCTGAAATGGCTAAGCTTCTGAAGATTTCTGTTGATAAGGTAAAAGCAAGAGTTGATTCACTCCATGAATGCAACCCAATGCTCGGTCACAGAGGCTGCCGCCTTGGTATCACTTATCCAGAAATTACTGAAATGCAGGTAACTGCAATCATGACAGCAGCATGCAAGCTCACCAAGAAGGGTGTAACTGTAATGCCAGAAATCATGATTCCATTAGTTGGTACTATCGCAGAACTTCGCAATCAGAAAGCAATCGTAAAAGAAATCGCTGACAAGCTCGTTAAGAAATATGGCGTAGCTGACAAGCTTCATTACAAGATTGGTACTATGATTGAAATTCCACGTGCTGCTATTACTGCTGACCAGATCGCTACAGAAGCTGAATTCTTCAGCTTTGGTACTAACGACCTCACTCAGATGACTTTCGGTTATAGCCGCGACGACATCGCTTCCTTCGTTCCAGAATATCTCAACAAGAAGATTCTTGCTAATGACCCGTTCCAGGTTCTTGACCAGGAAGGCGTTGGCCAGTTGGTAAGATGGGGTGTTCAGCGTGGTAGAAGCGTAAGACCAGAACTCAAGGTTGGTATCTGCGGTGAACACGGTGGAGAACCATCTTCAGTTAAGTTCTGTCACAGACTTGGTTTTGACTATGTAAGCTGCTCTCCATTCAGAGTTCCGATAGCTCGTCTCGCAGCTGCACAGGGCGCTATTGAACACGGTTCTGAACGCGCTGAAAACCTTAAATTACAGAATCATACCCCAATCAGAGCTAAGGCTTCTGAAACCGCTAAGTAAGGAATAAAAAAATGAATTCTCCAAGACGACAATCTCGCGAAGTAGCATTAAAAGCACTTTATCAAGCTGAAATAAACAGTAGTGACAAAACAGAAAGCATGAATCAGATAGTAGCCGATTCGCTTTTTGCACCTGCCACTGAGACTGCCGTCAAGGAGTTCCTGAAAGCTACAAAGGCTACAGAAATTCTGTCTGGCGAAGTTGAGGATTTCATCCCCGACTTCGTCGACTCAATTTCCTTGGTTCCTCACGTAGGAATCAATGACTTCAAGTTCAAAGTTAAACAGCAATTAGAAAGCCACTTTCCTGGCGTAACAGTTCCGGAAAACTTTCAACCAGAGTTTGATTCATTAATTGGTCTTTTGCAGGATAAATTCAAAAAGCCATCTACTATTGAAGAATTTGCAAAAGAACTCATTGCTAAGATATCTGAAAACAATCAAACAATTGAAGAAACCATAGAAAAAACTGCTAGCAACTGGTCTCTAGACAGAATGGCTGCAGTAGACCGCTGCATTCTTAAGATTGCAGTATGTGAATTTTTCTATTTTCCATCTATCCCGGTAAAAGCGACAATAAATGAAGCAATCGAGCTTGCTAAGAAGTATTCAACAGATAGAAGCTACGAATTTGTAAACGGGATACTTGACAAAATCAGCAAAGAAAATAAATTTGTAAAGACCCCTAATTCATCAGTTGCATCAGCAAAGGAAGAATAAGGCTTGTATAGTTCGTATTAATTAGTCTGAGTAAAAGCGCGAAATGTCTTTTCATTCATTAATAATCAATAAAAACGGAAGTTCTCAACGCAATCTATGGATTTGCGCCATAGTTCTCGGTTTAATTTTAGCTTGCATATCAATAAGTATCGCCTTAGTTATTGTAACAATCCCCGCAACAAAGAAAGTTACATTTATAGGTCTATCTATAACATTTGGTATAATAGCAGGCGCTACAATAGGTTGGTTTGGCAGAGAAATCCTTAGAGGGATAGTAAATTTTGTATCAACAGAAATATCAGACAAAGTTGGTTTAAAACCGACAGCTTTTACTTCAAATAAAAAAGGCTTAAGCCGTGAATTAGAACTGTTTGAACAGGAATTTAAATTAATATTATCTGTATTAAAGAGAGTTCTTTTAATTTCTCTAAAGCTTGAAGCAGCTTCAACAGATCTTGATAAAACAGCTCAGACAAGTTCACAGGTAATAAAAGAAATCGTTGATGGCGTTGGATTAATAAACCAGAATGCGACAGACAATGCTAAGAACCTTCGCGAAACCATATCTTCCCTTGAAAGCAGTTTTAGTCTTTCTAAGGATATCAGTTCAAAACTGATTATAGCGAAGGAAGACAGCCAAAGCGTTTCAGAAATAGCTTCAGACACTCAGAGTTCAGTAAAAGAAGCTGTTCAAAAAATGCTGAAGATTAAGGAACTCACCGACGGTTCAGCTTCGTTGGTAAATGCTTTGAATGATAGTTCAAAACAAATTGGTACAATTCTTACAGAAATTGCAAATATCGCAGAACAGACAAACTTGTTGGCATTGAACGCAGCAATCGAAGCAGCGCGTGCTGGTGAATTAGGTAGAGGTTTCGCAGTTGTTGCAGAAGAAGTTCGTAAGCTTGCCCGTGGTTCAGCTGACTCTTCCAAGAAGATTACAACACTTATAAATGATATTTTGCTCAAGACTGAAAATGCAGCAGAAATGATGCAGAACAATACCGTGCAGGTTAATCAGGGGATGCAGGTTGTTAATACAGTAGAATCAAGTCTTGTTTCTATGGTTCAGACAACCGACCAGTTGAACAACATTATCAAGGATATTAGCACCACTGCAGAACGTCAGAGTAACACATCTGACATAATGTATCAGAAGGTTACTACAATTTCTCAGATAACCGATAACATATCAACCCAGATTCAGAATGTAGCAACAACGGCATTAAGCAAAACTGTTATTGTTGACCAGACAAGCAGTTCAGCCAAGGAACTTAGAACCTTGTCAGACGTATTTCAAAATGCCCTTGTTCCATTCGACTTCCAGGTTGAAGGTGCTAACAAGCGTTCTGCAATTAGAACAGAAACAAGAATACCTTGTAAATTCAAAGTATTGCTTTCCGGCGAACTGGTTGACGGTTCACTTTCTAGTAATGACTTTGAAATGCGCGGTGTCATCATTAACCTTTCTACTGGTGGTTGTGTTGTTGAAACAAGCGAAGAAGTTGAACAGGGCAAATATATTATTCTCGCCTTCCAGATTGGTAGTAACTTCATACAAGGCATCCAAGGTCGTCTTGTCAGACTTAAATCTTCTTCAACAGCAGCTTCAGAAGATGTTTCCAATGGTGATTTTCTTACAAATCAAAAATCAGTTAAGGAATGTATTATTTCCTTCAACAACATATCTGCTGACCACGAAAAGGTTATTGTTGATTTCGTAATGAATGCTCAGAGACAATTCGAAATCAATCTTGGTCTTACCGAATAATAAAAGAGAGTAATTATGGCTCGTATAGAAAAAAAGCTTTTGGGGCAAACTCTGTTAGCTGAAGGACTAGCTACAAAAGAACAATTGCAACTGGCACTTTTGGAACAAAAGAAAACCAGTAATACTCTTGGTTATACCCTTATCCAACAAAAAATATTAGATGAGCAAAAGCTCTTAGATTTTCTAGTCAACAAATGTGGTTTTAGTTATGCAAATTTGCGAAACTACGTTATTGATCCTGCCATAGTAAGACTTATCCCGGAAGACATCGCCAAGAAATATCAATGTATAGCTATTTTAAGGGTCAAAGGCGCCATAACAGTTGCCATGGTAGACCCATTAGACAGCTTTGTTATTGAAAATCTTGAATATCAGACTAACTGCAAAGTTAAACCTCTAGTTTCATCTTTAACTGAAATTCAAAGCGCCATAGACGATTTTTACTCTGGAAAAACTCAAGCAACGACTATGGCCGCCCATTTAAAGGGTCCGGATCCCATTACCGGCAAAACCGATTTTACCAATATTGCAGATTTTGCCAAATCTATACAGGGTGCTGGTGAAAAGAAACTAGGCGATTCTGTTGTTAATCTTGACGCATTTAATGCTGGCGATAAGCAGAGTATTATCCAGTTAGTAAATCTGATTATAGCCAGAGCAATCAAAGATAAAGCCTCTGATATACATATCGAACCAGATGAAGGTTGCTTAAGAACACGCTTCAGAATAGACGGCATGCTTCAGGAAGTTATGAACCTTCCACAAAATCTTGAAGCGGCTACGATTTCCCGCTGCAAAGTAATGGCTGAATTAGACATTGCAGAAAAACGCGTTCCACAGGACGGCCGCATCAAATTAACACTAGGCAACAAAGAAATAGACCTCCGTGTTTCTACCTACCCTACTCTTCGTGGCGAAAAGGTAGTTATGAGAATTCTTGATAAAAGTAGTGTTGTTTACGGTCTGGAAGAATTAGGCTTTGCAGATGACACACTTCAAGGTTTTTCTAAACTCATACATAAACCCAATGGCATTATTCTTGTCACAGGTCCGACAGGAAGTGGTAAGACTTCGACTCTTTATGCTGCTTTGCAATGCATCAAGGAACCAACGGTCAATATAGTTACAATTGAAGACCCTGTTGAATATCAGTTAGCTGGTATCAACCAAGGTCAGATAAATCCTAAGGCTGGCTTTACATTCGCTGGTGGTTTGAGAAGTATATTAAGACAAGACCCAGACATTATCATGGTCGGTGAAGTAAGAGACTACGATACTGCTGAAATTGCCATTAGAGCAGCTTTAACTGGTCACCTTGTATTTTCAACATTGCATACCAATGACTCAGCAGGTGCAATGACTAGACTTGTTGATATGGGTGTAGAACCGTTCCTGGTTGCCAGCTCACTTATTGGTGTAATGGCACAGCGTCTTGTCAGAACAATTTGCAATGAATGCAAAGAAGAATATGTTCCATCACCGGCATTGATTAAACGTTCTAAGCTGCTTTATCAAGCCGGTAAGACTAAGGTTTTCCAGGGGCAAGGCTGCGAATTATGTAACCACACTGGCTACAAAGGAAGAACAACTATCACAGAGCTGCTTGTTCCGAATGAAAGAATCAAAGAACTCATTATCGAAAAAGCGGCTACCAGTGTCATAAAAAATGAAGCCATGAAGCAGGGCATGAGAACATTGCGTCAGGACGGCTTAGGAAAAGTTCTTCGTGGTACAACTACACTGGCAGAAGTAATAAGAGTTTCTGCAGATGACGAAATCTAAGGCTAATGGACAAAAAGAAACTATACGAAGATCTATTAAGCCAGCTATCTACCCAAAATAAAGGCTATGCACCAGACTATGACAGATTTTCCTCTCAGAGTATGGAGGTCTGTTTTGTATCACCAAGCTATATCATAAATACTAGTCTTTGCTCTCAAGATAATTCCAACAAAGTTATAAATGCTTCTGATTCTATGCTATCGCTGAAAGAGGCGACCAGCAAACTGGAAGCATTAGACAAGAACTCCAAAGAAATACTGAGCTTCGAGTTACCGACTTCCGACGCAGTTGTAATGGACGTATACAAGCAATTTACCTGCAAGGATGAATACAGAAGTCTTTTCTTAAAGCTTTCGACAAACTTTGGAGTCTTTGCCCATATAACCCTAGGTCTTATAGACGATGCTATGTTCGATGAAATGGAAACAATAGACTTTCTAGCAGCTAATCCCCCGAAAGGCATCATATTTTCTATTTACACACCTCCGGTATGCGCTGATAAGCCTCAGAAGCTTATGCCTATAGAACGTGCTGCAGCTGTTTTTATGTATGCACACAAGAAATTACCGAATTGTTCTATGACTTTAAGTAAAAAGCATCCTGATGGTAATTATGGAAAAGAACTAGAAATACTTGCTTTCATGCACGGTGTAAAAAACCGGGAGAATTAAAATATAAAAACAGAGTGCAAAATAGGTTGTTGAGAATATCATGTCAAAGTGATAGAATCATAGTGACGTATTGTGTACACATCAAAACAGATAAAAACTAAGTGTACACACAAGGAATGGAGTGAATTAATGTATAAATTTCCAAAGAATTTTTATTCAGACGTTCGTATTGAGCATATTTACCGCTCTCACATCAGAATAGAAATGGGCCGTTTGGAAGAAATCAAGGAAGCAAATGATTCTGGAGCCTTTATCAGGCTTTTCGACGGCAAAAAGTGGTATTATTCTTCAACTACAGATTTATCTTCAATAGATAAAGAGCTTGAAAGTCTGGCTGCTTTGGCAACCCCAAATCCAGATGTAAATAACCACCCATTAGTAGTAAGATTACAGAAAAATTCTGGTGACTGCTGCAGATATAACAAGAACAGTGTACAGAATATTCCATTATCTGAAAAACTAGCATTGGCTAGAGAATATGCTCATGTAGTAGAAAATGACGAAGAAATAAATTATTGGTCTGCCAATTATTCTGACAGCAATATTACCAAAGAATTCTCTTCAAGCATTGGCTGCAATGTTAAATTCGATACCCAGATTACTGGTATGCGTATTGGCTTTAAATTTGGCAGTGGTGCCAATGGATTCAGTGAAATGTGGTGCAAAGCCTTCACTACTTATGAAGAATTAAAGGGCTTACAGCATTTAACCAAAGCTCACATTGAAAAAGCACGAAATTTCTACAAGAATGCCCAGACAATTCCAGGTGGAAATTACACAGTAGTTCTTTCACCAATGGCTGCTGGCGTTTTCGCTCATGAAAGCTTCGGTCACAAGAGTGAAGCAGATTTCATGGTTGGCGATGAAGAAATGATTAAAGAATGGCAGCTTGGCAAGCGTGTTGGTTCAGAAAATCTCAGCATCTTAGATGATGGTAATGTTCTAGGCAGCGGTTATACACCATTCGACGATGAAGGTAACAAGGCTTGCAAGACAACCCTTATTGAAAAAGGCATTCTTCGCGGTCGTTTGCACAGCGCAGAAACGGCAGCAGCCTTAAGAGAAGATGCTACAGGCAATGCAAGAGCCATGAATTTTGAATATGAACCAATAGTCCGCATGACCTGCACATACATTGATTCAGATAAAAAAATGACAAAGGAACAGCTCATAAATGGCGTTAAATATGGTATTTTGATTGATACAATCAAACATGGTTCTGGTATGTCTACCTTTACCATTGCCCCATCAATGGCTTTCCTGATAGAAGATGGTAAAATCACAAAACCAGTAAAATTCTCTGTTATTTCAGGTAATGTAATGAAGACCTTGGACCAGATTGATGCAGTTTCTGATCAATTGGAATTATTGAGCTTTGTTGGCGGCGGTTGCGGAAAGATGGAACAGTTCCCGCTTCCAGTTGGTTTCGGTGGCCCTTATGTAAGAGTCAAAGAAATTAACGTACAATAAATGGAGGCTAGAAAATGAGAGAAAAGATTACACAACACTTTCAGCAGACTTCTCTAACAATTACTTTAAGCGAAATACAGGCTATCAGACGTAAAAACACAACCAGAACAGGTTGTCGTGTTTACAAGGATGGGAAAATAGGTATTGCAGGCTGTATTGGTAAGGCAGATACAGAAGAGCTTTATAAAAAAGCTGAAAGCAACCTGGAATATGCAATAGAATATCCAGTAGAACCAACCAAGAATTCAAAATCCCACACCAATATAGATATTTGTAAAATATCTGACGCAGAGCTTTGTACTGAAGTAGAAAAAGTATTAAAAGAAATAACAAGATTACATCCTGATTTTACTGTAAGCCATAAAGTGAACATAAATCAGCTTGATGTAGCTATGGAAAACGAACTAGGCACTGATTTAAGCTTCTCAGACAGAAATATCAATACTGCCTTACTTTTAAGACGTAAAGGTTCTTCTGATATAATGAATACAGCTTTTGGCGTCACAACTAGAGATTTCGACCCAGAAAGAATCATAGAAGCCTGTTCAGCCCACATTCAAGCATATAGCAACATGCTCCCCTTCCCTAAGGAACCTTTGCCATTGATTCTTCAGGATAATGTGGTAACCCCTATATTCCAGAGAGATTTAAGCGCAAAGCTGATGGGCACCAATTCTTCCCTATTCCAGAAGCAAATGGGCCAACAGGTATTCAATAAAAACTTCAGTCTTAAGATTGAAAATGACCCAATGGAAACCTTTGCCCCGACCTTTGACATGGAAGGTATAATTACTCCTGAAAATCTTTCATACCTGATTAAGGACGGTACATTACTCAGACCCTATTCAGACAAGAGAACTTCAATGATGTATGGTTATGAAAATACAGGTTGTGGTGATGGTGCTTATGACTCAGTTCCAACCCTTGGCTCAGCAGACGCTAGAGTTGTAGCAGGTAATAAAACCCTTAAGGAACTATTAAATGGCCAAATGGGACTTTTGGTTATGTTTGCCGGCGGTGGAGACGTAACCCCAGATGGCAAATATGCTTCACCCGTTCAGTTAGCATACTTAACAGACGGCGAAAAGCTTTTTGGCAGAGTTCCAGAATTTACAATTAAAGCTTCTATTTATGACATTTTCGGTAAAGATTTTATTGGCATGAGCAGCGATAAACTTTTTGCCCATAACAATGAGAGAATGCTCGTAACCAAGATGAATATAGAACAGCTTTAAAAATAATTAATAACATCAGCATAATAAACCCCGATTAGATAGTATAAATCGGGGTTTATTTATTATTGGCATAGTTGAAGAATGCCCCTAGTCGTGATAAATTTTAGCTAGAACGTCCTAAAATTGTTTATTGGAATAAGGTAATTTAATGTTTAAGAATAAGACAAAGCTAACAATAGCTATAGTCGGAATTATTATTTTTATAATACCGATTATTTTCTTAAATTACACCTTAGACAGTTTATATCAATTTTCAAAAGCAAGTGCCCGGGAAAGCATGCAGGAAACTCTTCTTGAGCTAGCCCATAAAACCCAGAAAAATCTTGAGCCAGTAAATTATTTACAAAATGAATTTCAAGAATTTCATAAAAATTTATTTCCGAAACTGCCGGATGAAATACTAAGTGTCAGATTAGACGAAGATTACGCCCATTCTCTATACGACAAAAAACTATTTGATCAAATAGCCTCCCTAACACTAGAAAAGTATTCTCCAATAGCGATATCAGTAGCAAATCCTGATTTAAAGCAGCATTACGAATATATTTCCCCTGCCTTAAAAAATCAGGTATTATATTTTGAAAATGATATAAACATTTTCATTGAAGCTCTAAACCTCATTGAAACACATTTTGTCGCAAAAATAGGCAACCGTATATCTTCAAGAACAAACATCCAAAAGGATAGTTCAAATTTTGCCAGATATGATTTTCCATCAGACGAATACGATAATGCCAAGGCTCTCTGCTATAAATACTTATCAAGATATTGTTATTATTTATTTAGAATAAATAAAGCTCTTTATACAGATTATTTTGGTAAACAGTTATTATACCCTATTCTAAAGTATACAATATCTTCTCAAGGTATTCATGGTTATTATTCAATCCTTATTCCTCAAAGCAGCATAGACCCTGAAGAAATAATAAAAAGTGTTCTTGCCTCCAATGCATCCAATATAAAAATAGAACTAACAGAAAGAAAAAATAATACAAGCCTTAGCGGCATAGAAGAAAATGAAAATGGTTTTCAATACCCGCTTGATTTTCCAACAAATACAAAAAATCAGATAAAAGCTTATAAAGAATTAAAGGAAATAGATAAAACAGAGTTATTAAACAAGCAATTGCTTCTCAGCGTCAATTACCCTAATGATTTGCTAATCCAAAAGAACCTCTGCAACATAGTAAAAGTAATATCTGTCATATTATTTTTACTTTATATAGTATTTGCTTATAGATTCATAAAAGCTCCACGAGGATTAAAGATTACCCTAACCAGTAAACTAATCTTAGTATTATCATTAATTATTGTAATTCCTCTTATGGGAACCCTTATATTAAGTCTTATTCCATCCCAGAATTTAAGTAACATCATAGACAATCACGTCTCCCATGAGCTTCATAATGAAATAAGCGAAATAAATACCCTGAATGAAGAAAATAATTATCGAGAAATATCATATATCTACGAATTAAAGAAAAGAATTTCAGAGGAATCTGATATTTCCTTCAAAATTGGTTATAAGTGGCCAATACTAAAAGAACAAAACCATAAATGGTTCAATCTTATTACAGAGTTATGGTATGTATCACAAGACGGAATATTATACCGAATTACAGATAATGGCATAATAGATCAGAAAGACAAGGAAGTAGCTACACTTTTTTCAAAATATGCAAATAATCTTGGCCTAATTACAAATACGGGGCAAGAATCAAAGGGCTCGGAAGCCCTAGCCTTAGCTTTTCTAGAAAATTACGTTACGTCTGAAAAAGAAGAAATAGCAGCAGGTCAAGAATCAATAGTAACCCCTGATGCAATATCTTTTCAATCATTAAATAAAAGCGCTTTCATCTTTTGTAAAGACGCAAGTGAAAAGCCTTATTACCTGTATTATAAAAGGGGTGATTTAAACACAGTCCCCTATCGTTATATAAATGAATATGTAGCACGAAAGCCTCTTTGGGCCACCAAAAGAACAAAGTTTGCAAATCTAGAGCTTGGAATCACCTTACATAACCGTGATAGTGAGATTAATATCCAATGGCCACTAGAGAAAGATGCTTCCAAGCAAATAAATGACTTATTATATAAAACAGTATTTTCTTTAAAAGACAATGGTAAAACCACAATAAAGAATCTGGGTAACAGTGACCAAATCAGCGAATGGCATTACAAAGCAGACAATGCTTTTATAATAACAGGAATTGCCCATATACCCCATGACACGATATATTCCTTTTATATTTATTTAATAATTCCTATCTTAATAGGCTATACAATTTTACTTTTAATGGTCGTCACAGGCTTCATTTCTATATTTGTAAAAGAGCCAATGAGCATATACAAAGAAGCTATTTCCAATTTGGAAAGAAATGAGTATGGAACCACTATAAAATCTTTTTCATCTGATGAATTCAATAGTATTACAATTGCATTCAATGAAATGTCTGAAGCATTAAGGCAAAAAGAGCAGATGAAAAGATATGTTTCAGACCGATTGATAAAATCAGTAGAAAACAATACAGATGAAAAAGCCGGTGTTGGCAAAACAGAAAGGGTAACTATCCTTTCTTCCGATATACGTAATTTCACAGGCATAAGCGAAAGTCATACACCTGCAGAGATAGTTGAAATGCTAAATTCTTACTTTACCAAAATGCAGCAGGCCATAACAGAGCAAGGCGGAATTATAGACAAATACATTGGTGATGCCATTCAAGCAGTATTTTACGAAGACCCCAAAAGAGAATCTCAAATTCTAAGAGCTTGTAAGGCAGCATTAAAAATGCGAAAATCTCTAGGAATTCTAAATATGGAACGTGAGACTTCCGGCCTGTTTACCATCGACAATGGAATAGGCATAGATACTGATTTTGCTGTTACAGGAACCATAGGAACTGCAAATGGGCGTAAAGATTTTTCCGTCAATGGAAATGTTGTTGAGAGAGCTGCCAGCATTGAAGCCAAAACCAAGGCAACCAGCAGCAAAATATTAATAAGTAAATCCTCTGAACAGGAAATATCAGATTTAATAATTAGCAAGCAATTTGACGAAGAAACGATGGAGCTTTTTGATGTCAAATAGTGAAATAAAAACAATAAAAAGAGAAATCATTATCCCTAGATTACGATTATGGGTAATCTGGTTTCTTATAGTTGTTTTGCCATCAGTTGCCGGTCTTTTAATTTTTAAGTTCTTCAATAAAGAATATGCTTATTTTTCTAAGACAGAGCTGATATCAAATTGTTATGACAAAATAGATAATTATAATCATATAATAGCCCCAGAAAACTATATGACAAGCCAGCTTGTTAATATACAAAGAATAAATGCTGCCTTATCTCCAGAATCAATAAAATCAGAGATAGACCAACAACTCTGTGGCGAAACAATGTTTTGCGCATTTTTTGATGAAAAAATAGAAAAAATAACAACAATAAAAAGCATTAAATCAGCAGAAGAAAGCTTTCGTATTCCTCCAGTAGCTTTAATAAAAACACATATAAAAAATCTGGTCACAGAATTCAAAGGTTCTAAGAATTCAAAAAAGATCACAGAATATCAGCATGCATTTGGTCCTATTTTGCAGCAGCTTTATAAAACAGCCACCACGATTAATGTATCTGCAGACAAAGTATCCAAAAATTTTTCTGTAAAATACGGTGGAGAATTATATTTTGGATTTTGCTGCTTTGAAAAGCCGGTGCATACAAATATAGGTTTCTTTTTTGTAATGCGAGGAAGGGATTTTAATTTCCGGAAAATGCTTGAGAAGCTTCACGTTAAATATCCTAACGCACGAATTATTTTTAAGGAAATGGATTTTCCCAAACTATATAATAATCCAGAAAATTTCTATAGTGGATTAAAAACAACCAACGGTAATCTATGTATAATATCTCCAATCTCAATGAGCTTATCAAGGCATATATTGCATAATGGAACGGAAAATTTTGACAAACGATACAAAAAGCTCATGCCTTTTATTGAATTTACAATACCGATAGAAAAGCTTTATCAGAAGCAAAATAATGATTATAAAAAATTCCAGCTATTTGCATTTATTATCATTATTATATCGGGAATATATTGCCTTCATATTCATCTGTTTGGCTTTGATAAAAGATTGAATTTCAAGCATAAAATATTGTTATTAGCCTTAATTAGCTCTATTTTCCCGTTCAGTCTGTTCTGTATTTCTGTATATTCGATTAATCACTACAATAGATTCATAAATGAATTATCCATAAGGCAGCATGCGTCAACAGAGTTACAGATATACAATCTTCAACTGGAACAAAATATTACAAGAATTGAATCTGATTATGAAGAAATAGTTAGCAATCTGACAACATTATTGAATAATCACCCAGTATCAAAAGACACGATAGAAAACTACCTTGTTCAAGCAAGCAAAAAGTTTCCTGTAACAAGCTTAGGATTATTCTTTAAAACACTTCCTGAAGAATTAAAAGACAGTGTTTTAAAAAATAAAATATTCATACAATTTCCAGAAAGACTTTCCTCTGATATGGTAGATGAAAATACAGACGCCACATTCAGCCAAATACCGTTTTTTGCATTGGAATCAATAAATGATAATTTAGAAATGGTTCAAGATCGTGAACGTCGAGACCATTTCTTTATTGGGAGTAAAGAAATCAGCATAGAAGGAATTACCAATTTCCTTGAAAACGATAGTAAACTTAACCAGATAACAAATGGTAATGCCCCAATATGGTTTTCTTCTCTACAAATAGCAAACACCAATTCTCAACAACATGAAATAATAGCAATACTAGTATCTAAATTTGAACCAAGACCTCTTATTGCAGCATATATTGATAATTCATTCATAAAGAAAAAGAATTTTAAGGAAATTATAGGAAATTATGAAATAAACTATTCTTTCCTGCCTACTCCCAACAGCGGCTCAGCCGAATGCTGGCAAGGCAGCGGCAATATTTCGGAATCAGACAAAAAGCTATGTCTTTCCAAACCAACCAATGAAACAATAGACGCAAGCACAGATACCAACTACAAACAGATTATAAAAAATATGAATCAATTGATACCACATCTAGCTGTAGCAATAATAACAGAAAGAAATAATGCAAATGACAATATTGTTATTATTTTAACAATACTTTCTGTAATAATATTTCTCTCTTTAATACTTTACCTGACAAGCAAAATGTTTGATCTGATGTTTGGTGAGCCAGTTAATGCCCTAGCCTCCAGTGCAGTTGCCATAGCTATTGGCAGTGAAAACTGGGAAGCAGATATTAAAAGTGGTGATGAATTTGAAGCTTTGAACAATGATTTCAAGCATCTTGTAACCTCACTCAAAGAACGTAATCTGTTAAAAACCTATTTATCAGAAGACGCATTTTCTGATATTGAAGGCAGCAATAGTCTGAATCTATTGCCTGGAGGTGAATATAGAGAGGCAACAATTGTATTCTCTGCAATTAAAGATTATGAAAAAATCACAGATAATATGTCTCCAGACAAAGTCATAACCCTATTAAGCAAGTATATTTCTCTCGCTGAAGAGTCTTCCAAAACCTATGGAGGCAGTCTGGACAAAATACTTGGAGATACTACCATGCTTGTTTTCAGAGATGACCCGTCAAAGGAATCGCATGGTCTGAGAGCAGCAAAGGCTGCCTTAGATTTTGTAGCAAAGGCTAAGGAGGCAGATTTTCCAGGTCTTTATACCGGAATAGCTTCAGGCACAGTCATATCAGGTAAAATAGGTTCTTATTCTGGTAAACTAGACTTTACTGTTATAGGAAATCCAGTCAATCTGGCAGCAAGATTAAAAGCTGAATCCAAGAAATGCTCAAAAAATACTGGCATCATAATTTCTGGAATGACTCTTAAATTAATGAAGGGACTTGGACGTGTCAATTTCATAGACAGAGTTTCCATAAAAGGAAAAGCTCGTAAATATAATATTTACGAGCTTGAAGGTCTACGAAAATAATTTACTTGCCTATTGCAAGTGAAATCAAATTAGAAGCACTGCATTTCGATAGCATATTTATCTTTGTGCTTTGGGCATCTGAAAACATACAAGCAGCCAGCATCACCAAACATCAGATTTACTGCATCTTCAGAATCTATCTGGCAAGCAAGTTCAACTTCGCCATCACATTCTGGACATACCTGGCTTCCTTCGCCCTGAATCCAGACAGGATAACCACCAATAGTGGTAGAAGGTTCCATAAGGCAGCCAATTTCATTTCCGGCATCTTCATAAGCGCTCATAGGATCTTCGCAATCGATTTCTTCGCAAAGTTCAGCAATATTTGGGAAATTGCTTTCTGCAGTTTCATAGTCTGGAAGAACAAATACTTTGCTCATAGTGCAAGCAGTTGGCTTTAATACCTTGCTTTCATTTTCCTTAATTTCGACAAACTTAGAAGGATCTGGATTTTCGTGAGTTACAACAGCCCACTGACCTTTTTCTTCTTCAGGTCTTCCGATAGGAGTACAGTCGAAGCAATAGTATACAGAATGAAGGGCTCCGCTTGGCTTCATATCCTTATCGTAAGAATCACGGAATTGGAATATAAAAGTCATTGGTTTGCCACAGCCTTCACAAACAGGTGCTTTATCACCTGCTTCTGCATAAGCGGGGCCACCAAATCTAGTATCAGCAGCCTGAGATTTGTCAAAGCCATTCTTTGTAGGCATAACACGAATGCATTCTTTTTTTAGCATATTCAATGCTTTTTTAAGTCTATCTTCGGCTGTAACTTCCACTTTAACGATTTTCATATTCTTGTCCATAATCTTCCTTCTTTCAATAAAGGTTAATTCGGCATCGGACCGAAATGTTCAACTATAATCTGCCAGTTACCATCATTGCAAACCCAAGTCAAGCTTCCACGGCCAGGTGTCGTGAAGCGTTTGCCTTGTATAGTGCCTGTCCACATATATTCAAAAGTGCATGTAGCAACGCTATCTGTCTGATAATTCCAAGTCAGTTTATCTACTTCAAAAGTTTCGTCTTTAATCATCGAGAAGGTATTCTGCAAAATCATCTTAATCTGGAATTTTCCATAATAAGACCCTTCTCTGAAAAACACAGTAGCGTCGTCGTGAAAAAAAGCTATAGCAGACTCAAAATTCTGCGAAGCCAATGCATCTAGGTAATCTTTAAATATTTCTTGTATCTTTTTCATAATCAATAGACTAGCAATATCTTTAAAAATGGTCAATATATTAAAAAAAATAGTTGAGATTATTCAATAAAAGTAGCAAAATCAATAGTATGGAACAGCAACAATCAAATAAATTTACAGGTTTTTTCAAGTATCTGAATAGCATTAAAACCAAATTGGTTTTAAGCTTTTTAATCATCTCTCTGATACCTCTTTACGGTTTGAGTAGGTATATGCTTACCAAAGCTACAGAAGATTTATCAAAAGTCATAGTAAGCAATTCACTTGCCCATGCCCGCAAAGCTTCTATTGACATGAATACTTTTATCAGTCATCAACTAGATATAATAAAGCCTTTATTGAACAGCGAATCAGCAAAGAATCCACGCAGCGATGAATTCAAAAAGCTTATAGAAGAATTTGACAATCAATATCTGACTATCGAAAAAATCCTCGTTCTAGACATGTATGGTCAGCTAATATGTGTTTCTAACCAGACGTCTACTTCTCAATATACCAATGTAGCTGACATCACAGATAGATTAGCCAATAGAAGATATATTCTGTATAATGGTCACAACCACACAGGCAATAAACGTGACAATATAAACCTCATAACCAAAATCAACGGAAACAATTCAGAAAACTCCGCATTAGTCTTTGTTGAACTGAATATGTTGCAATTCCTAAATATTCTTTCAGACAATGTTGTAGGTAATAGCACTCACGCATACATTCTGGATGAAAAGAATGAACCAGCCCTGTATTATCCAGAGGATTGTGTTGCATCAGATATATCCATGGTCAGAACACAGATTGAAGGTTTTGATTACGGTGTATTCAACATTAATTCCTCTAAGTTAGAAAAACAGCTTCTAGCAACGTATCTTCCTGTCGTAGCCCAGAACGGTTGGAAGATATTGTTCATGCAGAATCAAGAAGAAGTTTATGAACTAGTCGAACTCTTCAAAGGCAATATCAAATGGATAATCATAATTGTTCTTATTGTTGCTGTAGTAATAGCTCTTATTATTTCCCAGAATATTTCATTGCCTATTCTTCAGGTCACTAAGGGTACAAATGAATTAGCCGCGGGTCGTTATGATGTCAGAATCAAGATTAAGAATTCTGATGAAGTAGGCCAACTGGCAAATAATTTCAACTTTATGGCAGATAGTCTGGCCACAAAGATGGAAGAACTAAGAATAGCTTATCAAGACCTTCAGGATAAAGCCGATTTAATTACCCAAAAGAATCGTGACCTTGACCGCAAAGTATTTGAAACAACAACTCTTTACAAGATTTCACAAATGATGAGTGAAGTTGGTTTAAATATCGACAGACTTCTTGATATCATCATTGAAAAGTCTATTGAAGCAGCAAGAGCTACAAGAGGCTCCTTGATGCTGCTTGATGACGCTCAGGAATATCTCGAAGTAGAACGCGTATTGATGTGGGATGAGGCCCTCGGTCGCCCGATTCCCATAACCAATATTCAGAAGAACGTTAAAATTAAGCCAGGTGAAGGCATAGCCGGGAAAGTTCTTGTAACAAACGAAATGCTTATTATTAATGAACCAGAAAACGATCCAAATTTTAAGCAATTCGACACCAATGAGCGATTCATCCAGAATATTTGCTGTATTCCATTAAAGGTTAACAACATTACCTTTGGTGTTATCAATATCGTTGATAGAATTGATGGTACACCATTTGAAAAGCGTGACACAGACTTATTGCTAGCAATGGTAAATCAGGCTGCTATAATTCTTGATAACACTAAGCTCTTTAAGCTTTCTATTACAGATGGTTTAACAGGTTTATTCCTTGTAAGACATTTCAGAAATAGACTTGCAAACGAAGAAAAGCGTGCTAAGCGTTATAAGAAAATCTTCTCAATACTCTTCTTTGATATTGACCATTTTAAGAAATTCAATGATACCTATGGTCATGCAATTGGTGACGAAGTTCTCAAACAGGTTGCAGCAATATTTAAGAGTTCACTCCGTGACGGTATCGATATAGCAGCAAGATATGGCGGCGAAGAAATGATAGCTCTTCTTCCCGAAACTGATACAAAGGGCGCTTATATCGTTGCAGAAAGACTTAGAAACGCTATCGCAGAACATGAATTTACAGGTTACAAAACTTCTTTGCATGTAACCATAAGTATTGGTATCAGCGAATTCCCAGAAAGCGACCAGAATATGGATGAACTTATCAGGAAAGCAGATACCGCTCTTTATCAGAGTAAAGAAAATGGTAGAAATAAAACCACCATTTATAGCAGCGAAATGGGGGTTGTTTCAGAAAAATGAAAAACAAAGCATTAAATACTTTCTTAAGCTTATTGTTAGTAACAATCTGTTCTATAGGCAATGTTGCATTTGCTGAAGAACCAGAAACCAAGATAGATAAGATAATTGATTTTCTAGCATTTGGTACAGGTTCAACAACAGGAACTTACTTCCCATTGGGAAATGCTTTTGGTAATATATGGACCCAGAAATCCAAAACCATTAATGTAATGACCCATTCAACCAATGGTTCTTATGAAAACATTGAGCTTCTAAGAAACCACGAAATCAATATTGCAATAGCCCAAAGTGATACTGTTACAGCAGCTTTAAATGGCACAGGCGAATTTGAAGGCCGTAAATTTGAAAACTTGAAGGTATTAATGGCATTATATCCTGAAGTAATTCAAATAGTAGTGCCTGCAAACTCTAAGGCTCAGACAGTAAGCGATTTAAAAAACAGTCGTATTAATGTTGGACCAGCTAATAGCGGTAACGCGTTAACGGCAGTAGAATTGCTTAAAACTCTTGATTTACCGGAAAGTGATTATACCAAGGTAAATCTAAGCTATGACGAAGCAATTCAGGCTATGGAAAAGTCAGAATGCGATGCAACAATAATAATTGCAGGTGTTCCAACAAAAGCAATAATAGAACTGAAAAAACGCATACCAATAAGAATTATTGATATATCACTCCAAACTGTAGTTCAGACGGTTAACAAGCTACCATATCTGTCGGCGTTCACTATTTCTGATGATGTCTACGGAATTGGCAGAAGTACAAGTACTGTCGCAGTAATGGCTTTATTAATTGCCAATAAAGATCTGAAGGATGATATGGCATATGATTTAACCAAGATGATTTTTGACAATCTTGATTATTTGAAGTTAATTCACGAAAGAGCCAGAGATTTATCAATAAAGAATGCTTTGCGTGGTATAAAACCAGAAAATTTACATGCTGGTTCAGCAAAATACTTGAATGAAGCTAAAGCGCTGATAAAATAAAGAAGGCCCTGCGGGCATGAAGAACTG